>NZ_JBHUPT010000093.1:0-31433 GCF_049056525.1 Leisingera coralii
CCGTCCTGAAAGGCAGTTCAACCTCGCCGTTCATTTGCAGATCAACGCCGAGATCGCTTGGGAACGAGGCCAAGGCCGCTGATAACGGCGAGTTTCCACACAGCCTCAGCCCTTAGCCGTCATTGCCCTGGGCTCAGCCGTTCGCGGGCGCAGCATGCCGGTCACAGCCCATACGCCTGGGCTGCGGCGAATGACATGATGTGTTTGCAGTAGATGCGCTGATTAAGGTTCACCGCCGACAGTGAGGCTGGCATGCGTTCATCTGCTTCAATCATATACTGCGAGATACGTAAACGCAGGGATTACCCGCACGCCAACGCTGAACAGGAGCAGGACGAGGCCGGTCAGGACAGTTTGCGCAACGGCTAGGCTGATCCAGATTTTTTCGGTGGCGGCATTTGACAGGTAAACAGCCTCCCCCAGGCCCAGGGCTAGAACGGCACAGGCAAAGCCAAGTTTGCGAAATGCCCGGGCTGCGGTCAGCTCGTGCAGAAGATACCCGGCAAGGCCAAGAAAAAATGCGGCGTTCAAGAACAGAAGGGCAGCAAGCGGCACTGCCGCGGATATTGCTGACGCGGCGCGGGCCAGCAGCCAGAACGAAACCATAACCTTAAGGCCGGTGCCGCGCAAAGGCGGTCGCCCTGTCCAGCCTGGCAGCGCCGTCAGCAGGTAGCCGGCAATGGCAGCGGAGGTAAAACCAAAGAGAAGCTCATGAACATGCCACAAAACCGCTGGCTGCAACCCCGGCTCCGGCAATCCCAGCTGCACGCCCAGTGGCCACCAAGCGACGGACAGGAGGGCACAAAGAAACGCTAAAAGGAACAGCGGACGGTATGGAGCGTCCCAGAAGGCGCTGAAGTCGCCGCACTTGATCATGATGGCGTTGGAGCACCAGACCAGGACAAACCGCTTGGCCCGGTCAGGAACCCATCGCTCAAGCGGGTTTGCAGAGATGTTTTCTGCACATCCGCGGCAATGGCTCCAGGGGGCAAAGAACCATTCATCCGGTCGCGGTAGGTTTGGCACAGCCGGGTGAAGCCCTGGGATTGCGGCGACAGGCGCAGGGCGGAAATACCCGCCGCGGCCAGTGCCTCTATCTGGTAATCGGCGCAGGCATAGCTGTGCGACAGGGTCTGGACCCCATTCATCGCCATGAAGGGCTGATCCTCCAGGGTATAAACTTCCAACCCGTCCAGGTCATCCTCGCAGGCGAACTGGCAGTTGTCTTTGGTCCGCTTGTGCAGCCGCGCATGGTAGCAGCGTCCCGAGATCGCCAGCGGCAGCCGCCCGTGGCCCCAGACCTCGATAGCAACACCCAGCTCCTTGCCTGTGCGGGTCAGAGTTGCAACCGACGTCAGCGGCAGCTCCGGCGGCAGGCAGACACGTATGGCCCCCAGTGACGCCAGCCAGGCCAAAGTGCCTTCGTTATAGACATTGACCAGCGGCCCGACGTGAAAGCCCATGCCCTTGGGCAGATGCGCCAGCGCCGTCAGGTCGTTGATCTCAACCGTTACCCCCATCTCGGCAAGTTCCGCCGTCAGCTTGCGCTCGCGCTTGAGCGTGACAAGAGCAAGGCTGGTCAGCACCGCCTCCTTGCCCGCTTCCGCAAGCAGGGCCAGTGCCTCAGGGATGCGGTCCTGATAGAAGGGCAGGCGTTTGGAGCAAACCAGCTCCCCCAGAACAACACGATCAACAGGAGCCTCGGCCAAAGCGGCATAAAACGCGCTCCAGCTTTCGGCCGGCCAGAAGAATTGGTTAGGCCCGACGGTCAGTTCCATTCTGTTATCTCCAGGTTTTCTTGTAGGCGCCCGTGGTCATCGCCTGACCTTCAGACAGCCGCACCAGCATGCCCTGCGGAAGAGGCTGGCCTGCTTCGAGCGCATCAACGGCAGCGCGGAAGTTGCGCACCACCTGCGCCACATAGGACTTCGAACGCTGACGCCCTTCGATCTTCAGCGCGGTAACACCGGCCTTTTGCAGCTGCGGGATCAACTGTTCTGCGTTGAGGCTGACAGGGTCTTCGAACAGGTGGCCAGTCTGGCTGCCGGCGGAGAAACAGCCTTTGCACAAGGTCGGATAGGGCGCTGGCTCATCTTTTGCCACGCGGTGGATTGTAAACCCGCCCAGCCTTGCGTCCAGGGCACCGTTATCGTCGCGGTATTCCACATGGCTGGCGGGAGAGCAGACACCGTTCATGTTGGGCGACCGCCCGGTTGCATAGGACGAGAGCGAGCAGCGCCCTTCGGCCATCACACACAATCCGCCAAAGACAAATACCTCGGTTTCCACTTCTGTTTCGGCGTTGATCGCCGCGATTTCCGGCACGGAAAGGACACGCGGCAGCACCACCCGTCTCACACCGAATGTGCTGGCATAGAAATTGATGATGTCGGCATTTGAGGCGGCGGCTTGAACCGAAAGATGCAGCCGCAGGCCGGGGTGGCTGCGTGCGGCGTAATCCAGCAAACCGGGGTCCGCCAGGATCACCGCATCCGCGCCGGATTGTGCGGCGTCGTCAACGGCGCGGTGCCAGAGCCCCTGATCGCCTGCGCGGGGGAATGTGTTGATCGCCACCAGCACCTTGGCGCCGCGATCATGTGCAAAAACCACCCCTTCGCGTATTTCGGCGCGGTCAAAGTTGAGGCCCGGGAAATTGCGGGCGTTGGTCTCGTCGTTGAAGCCACAATAGACCGTGTGCGCTCCGGCCTTGACGGCGGCGCGCAGTGCCGCGGGGGTGCCTGCCGGGCAAACGATTTCCATCACCATGCCTCTTCCTCCTCCGGCCGGGCCAGGGGAACGCCCGTGCGCCTCTGGGCAAAGGCTACGGCTCGCAACAGACAGCGGGCAAACGGCCCGGACAGGGCGGCGATTTCCTGCGAGATGTCTAGCTCGGCGTCGTCCACCGCATTGCGCAGTGCCAGCGCTGCTGCGGTATCGCCCTCGATCACCAGGTCCCTGGAGAAAAACAATGCATCCCCGTCATAGACGCCATGCACCAGCCCCAGAAGCGCTGCCAGCGGGCCGGATATCCGGGCATCGCCGTCGCAATTTCCACGCACCGCGCGGACTTTCGGCTGGCCCTCGTTAGGATCAAGGCAAAGAAGAACGGGCAGATCAGTAGGGGCCAGGACAAACCTTTTGCGACTGTGCTCGCCCAGGCGGCGGAACAGGCCCGGGTGGCGCTTGGCGATCCGCCGGGAACAGGCCGTGAGCGAAAGCGACAAGGGAACGAGGGGCGCGACGCGCAGCAAACGCGCAAGGGCTGCCGGGCAATTTGGGATCTGTGGCTGGGCGTGTGGCAAATTAAATCCTTTCCCGCCGGTGGCTTCGACTGCAGCGGGTGTATGGCCCCGCACGCGGTCAGAGTTTGACGGCGGACAAATTCGCAGCCGGAAACTTTGCTAGGGATCGGCGGAAATCAGTACTGGAGCGGTCCAATTCGTACTTTTCCGCCATATCCCAGCCTCCGCTATTTCCTCGACTGGTGCGCTTCAACCGGGCAGTTTCAGAAAGTCGGTGATGCGGTCTCCGTCCGCCATCAGATGACGGCGGTGCACCGGGCGGTGCTGGAGGCCGGCGGCCCGGTGCTGCAGTTCGACCGCCCGGTGCTGGACAGCGGCCAGGTCTCGGGCATTCCGGTTGTGGTGAACCTGTTCGGGACCGCTGAGCGTGTGGCGGCCGGCCTTGGGGTGCCGCAGGACGGCCTGGATGATCTGGGGTGCTTTCTGGCTGCCCTCAGGTCGCCTGCTCCGCCGGACGGTCTGCGCGATGCCTTGTCCCGCTGGCCCATGCTCAAGGCAGCGCTGGCCACCAGGCCGAAGATGGTGAAAACCGCTCTGGTTCAGGCCATCACCCGCGCGGGGCCTGATGCCAGCCTTGATGGCCTTCCGGTGCAGACCCACTGGCCGGGGGATGCCGGGCCGCTGATTACCTGGCCCGTTGTGATAACCCGCCCGCACGGCAGCGCCGCGGAAAACGTCAACAGATACAATGCAGGGGTCTACCGGACCCAGGTTCTGGACCGCTCGCGGCTGATCATGCGCTGGCTGCCGCACCGCGGCGGTGCTGCGCATCACCGCAGTTGGGCCGGGCAGGGGGAGCCGATGCCGGTTGCCGTGGTTCTCGGGGCGAACCCCGCCACACTGCTGTCTGCGGCGCTGCCCTTGCCCGAAACCGTGTCGGAGCTGACCTTTGCCGGCGCCCTCAGCGGCGCACGCCCGCGTCTGGTGCCCTGCAAGACTATCCCGCTGATGGTGCCCGCTGATGCGGAAATGGTTCTGGAAGGCTGGGTGTCCGCCTCGGAGACCTCACCCGAAGGCCCCTTTGGCGACCATACGGGCTATTATAACCCGGCAGAGCCCTTTCCCGTCATGCGGATAAGCGCGGTGACTCATCGAGAGACTCCGCTGTACCTGTCCACCTACACCGGCCGGCCGCCGGATGAGCCTGCCATTATCGGCGAGGTGTTCAACCGGCTGGCCCTGCCAACGGTGCGGGCGCAGATCCCGGAGATCCGCGACCTGTGGCTGCCGCCTGCCGCATGCTCCTACCGCATTGCCATCGTCAGCATCGACAAACGCTACCCCGGCCAGGCCCGCCGGGTGATGATGGCGCTGTGGGGGATGCTGCCGCAGTTCAGCTATACCAAGATGACTATTGCCGTCGATGCGGACATCGATCCAAGAAACTGGGATGATATCGCTTGGGTGCTGGCCACCTGCATGGATCCGTCCCGCGATGTCATGATGCTGGAGAATACGCCGATGGATTACCTGGACTTCGCGTCGCCGCAGCCGGGGCTGGCGGGCAAGATCGGTATCGATGCCACAACGAAAACCGGCAGCGAAACGGCCCGTGAATGGGGGCAAGTCATGCAAGCGGACGCCAAAGATCAGGCTTTTGCCGCGGACCTGGTGGCTCGTCTGATGCCGGAGCTGCGGAGATGAGCGCGCATCGGGTTGTGCTGGGCGTGTCGGGTGCTTCTGGTGCCGTACTCAGCCTGGCTGTTGCGCGTCATTTGATGAACGCCGGGGTGGAAATCGATCTTGTCGCCAGTGCCGCGGCAGAGCGTACCTTGGCCCAGGAATGCGGCGCTGGCGCGGCCGGAGAGCTGAGGGCAATGGCAAACCGCTGCCACCCGGTCCAGGATATTGGCGCTGCCATCGCCTCAGGATCGGTTCCAGTGTCGGGAATGATTGTTGCGCCGTGTTCGATGCGCTCCTTGGCGGCTATCGCGCACGGGTTTGATGACAATCTGCTAACACGGGCTGCTGGTGTGCAGCTTAAGGAGCGCAGGCGTTTGGTTCTGCTGGCCCGAGAGACGCCGCTGACATTGGCGCACCTGAGGAATATGGCTGCAGTGACCGAAATGGGTGCCATTGTGATGCCACCGGTTCCTGCATTCTATCTTGCGAGCACAACGTTGACAGAAGTTGCCAATCAGGTCGCCGCCCGAGCGGTTGACATTCTGGATGTATCCTCTCCTCGAGCGCAACCTTGGTCACCCGAGCTTG
Organism: Leisingera coralii; assembly: GCF_049056525.1. Taxonomy (NCBI): domain Bacteria; kingdom Pseudomonadati; phylum Pseudomonadota; class Alphaproteobacteria; order Rhodobacterales; family Roseobacteraceae; genus Leisingera; species Leisingera coralii. The sequence goes on from NZ_JBHUPT010000093.1 coordinate 5,514, forward strand.
AAGGCTAGCTAGAAACCGCTAACTTCGGTCTGGATGCACCGTGACGTAATGGGATGAACTGCCTTCCCGCCGAGACCACGGCTATTGTCGTAGAGATCAGCGGAGAAGAAGGAGCATTCTGATGGAGATCGCAGTTCTGGGCATTGATCTGGGAAAGACGACTTGCAGTGTTTCTGGTCTGGATGGCGATGGCGCGGTTGTTCTGCGTAAAACGCATCCGACGTCATCGGCTGTTGGACTTCTTGTCCAGGCTCTCAACTTGCGTCGTGGCGATGGAAGCATACGGCGGCGCGCACCACCTTGGCCATTTCTGTGTGGAGCGAGGGCATGAGCCGCGTCTGATGTCGCCTCTCTATGTCCGGCCCTACGTGAAAATCCCCAAGACCGACAACCGGGACGCCGAAGCGATTGCGGAAGCAGCAACGCGCCCAACCATGTCCTTTGTGACCTTGAAGGCGCCCGAGCAACTCGATCTTCAGGCGCAGCACCGGGCACGGGAACGCCATGTCCAGAACCGGACACGCTTGGAGAACCAGGCCCGGGGCTTCCTGATGGAGCGGGGCATCCGCGTCGGGACCGGCCGACATGTCTTTCAGCGTGAGCTGACCCGGCTGCTGAAAGAAGAAGGTCTGCCTCTTTTGCCAGGCATGGTCCGCATCCTCTGCGATCTCTTTGATCCGCCGTTCGACGGCAGCCTGATCCCCTCTCGGGACATCGCTGTGCGATGCCCTGCCGGGCAGTGGTCCGCCGGGACTTGTAGTAGCAGGTGGAGGTGCCGAAGCAGATGGCCCCACAAGCCTTCCGGATCGACACGCCCCAATAGACGCACATCCCCGTGACAATCTCGCGCAGACGGCCAGGCTTCAGAGCTTTCGCCGAATGACATCCTGAAGCATCTCCCTGTCCAGCGTCAGGTCCGCCACGGTTGTTCGGGGCAAACAGTCCCCCGGACTGTTTGCGTGTCCCTCCAACTCTTCAGCCGGGTGTTCTCATCCTCGAGCACTTTCAGCCGGCGCATCTCGTCCGGCAGCAGCCCGCCGTATTTTTTTCCAGTTGAAGTACGCCGCCTGGCTGATCCCGGCCTTACGGCAGATCTCCGCGACCGGTGTGCCTTGCTCGCCCTGCGTCAGGATGAACGCCTTCTGCACCTCCGTGAACTTCGATGCTTTCATGCGATTCCGCTCCTCTCCCAGCCAGGAAAACTTAGCGGAAAACTCCAGCTCCGACCGGTCCTGTTTTCAGGGGGCAGAGCACTCTCGTGCCAGAAATGTACCCAAAATTTCGCATTCGCCTCGGACCAGTTTCACGGGTCAGGACCACATCCATGTCCTGCCAAATGGCCAGTACCGCATCCGCCACTACGGCGTCTTCGGCAACGGCAATCGTGCCGACAGTATCACCAGGATCAGGACGGTGCTCGGGACCGGCTCTAATGATGTGACCGCTCTCCTTTGTGGATCGTTGCAGACCCACCTTGGCACATTGATGCCGTCGGGGGGGGCGGTCACATTATCAAATGTCGGTCGCATCCAGTAAAACCTGGGAGAACCGGGATTGTGTCCCAAAACCCGGAATGTTTCACCGGTAGGGGCGTTTTCTTTTGCTGGGGCTTCAAGAGGTATCGCGCTATCGTGCTATGCAGGCGCCGCATAGCCACCAGACCCAAACATCCGTGATGCCTGATCCGTTGCGTCTCTGTTTGACCCTCACTTCAGACCAGCAAATCAAGCACCGCACCGGGAGCCCGCACCGGCAGCGATGTGAAAGAACAAGAACACTGGCTTATTCAACGCTCTCCGCGCCCGCTGCTGGCGTTTCCGCTTGAAAGACAATCACACCCATCTAAGGTTGTGGTAATGCTTTCAGCACCACTACTGATTTAATTTACCCAAGATTTCTGGAAAAAAGATGACTGCCTACATTATTGTGGATCACACGGACAACACTCCAAGCATCGTTACAATCAGCTCCTCTTACTTTGGGGCAAATTTGGTTACGCACTACGATACCGAGTTCATCGACCCCGGAGACTCCCATAAGAACGATGTAAAGGCTCTGGGAGTTTCAACCCTGCGCTTTCCCGGCGGCTCCGTGACCGAGTCCCACTTCGACATGGCAAACCCCAATTCTGCGACGTCCCGGATCAGCCCCTCCGTGGCTTTGACGCCGATGAACGAATTCTTTGCCGCAGCGGGCAGGATCGGAGCCAGCGTGTCGCTTGTTATTCCCACTCAAGAAGGTTTCAAGACTGATGCCCTGACCGCCTTAAAGAACGGCAGCTATGGCTCCCGGACCGAACTGGCTCCGGACTACATCAAAAAGGTCCTCGCCTACATTGACACCGCAATCAGCTACGCTGCTTTGGAAGGCGTCACCATAACCTCCTTTGAACTCGGTAATGAATTCTGGGGCAGCGGTCAAATGACGGCCGCGGAGTATGGGCGTCTGGTCGGCAAGCTTTCTGTTGCCGTCCAGAAAAAGCTGGATGCCGCCGGGATCGACGCTGAGATCCTAGTTCAAACAACCTCTTCGACCGCGACCTTTTCACCGAATGCAGGTTTCAAAGACGATCCCAATGCAAAAGCAGCAATTTTTGCAGATGAGAGCGGGACCGTACCGGTTTTCTACAATCAAAGCGATATCAACAGGGAATTTGGCGGTGCCGTCCCCAAGGGATTCCAAACGTACTGGGTGCAGAGCCAGGGCAATGACGGCGTACAGGCGAAAGACATCGCCGCTGGCATAAAAGCTGATGCAGGTGCAGCAGATGCAATAGATGGCGCCGTGCTGCATTACTACGCCGACTATGGGCTGTCTGGTGACGCCAACGGTAACAGCGTAGACAATGAAAAAGGAAATCTGTTCAGCAAGTTAAACGGCTTTGAAGTGCTGCTCAGAAGTGAGTCTAACAGTGCCGCCGGTCAGCCGGTTGCGACAGAGTACCTGAGGTCGTCCCGCGCGCCGGAGTTGACACAGCACCTGACAGAGTGGAACCCGCAGAAGGACAGGCCGGACACCAAAGGGCTCAAGCATGCTTCGATGCTGGTCGAGATGGTGTACGAGATGGCAACTCACGGTGTGGATTCCGCACAGATCTGGCCCCTGACGTTCAACAGTTCGCAGGAGCGCGCGCTGCTGAATCATGAAGGCGAGGGCTTGTCCCTCTCTGGTGAGGTCTTCAGGATGATGAGCGAAAGCCTGGTCGGTCTGAAGGCCAAACTCGATTTTGAGGTGGCGAACAAAATTGATGTGCACGGCTATGGGGATGCTGCGGACGCCCTGAGATTTGTGGCTTTTGTCTCTGAGCGCAGCGGCAAGTTGTCCGAAAATGTGACCCTTGATTTCGGAAACTATGTGCAGGGCGGTCCTTACTTTATTACTCTCACAGAACTTTGGGATGGCGGAGCCGGGGGAGAAAACTCCAAGGCACAACCGGTGCTCAGCTACTCAAACGGTCTTGTGGCCTCTGGCAGCTTGGTCACGTTCGACATCAATGCCTGGGCGAACACCCGGATTGAAATCACGTATGTCACTCGCGGAGCGGATACCATCACCGGCCGCGGTGGAAATGACAGCATTATTGGCGCCGGCGGTAATGACCTGCTCATAGGAAATGATGGGAACGATACGTTGCAGGGCGGCACCGGAGCGGACCACCTGTCCGGCAATTATGGCGATGATAGCATCAACGGCGGCAGCGGGAACGACTCGCTCCTTGGCGGAGCTGGACAGGATATCCTGCTTGGCGGTGCCGGCAACGATTTGCTTTCGGGCGGCGGCGGCGCCGACAGCCTGCTGGGGGGGATGGCGCCGATATCCTGGCCGGGGGGCTGGGCAATGACACGCTGAAGGCCGGTGCTGGTGCTGACATCCTGAAAGGAGAAGGCAACGCGGACAGCCTTTCCGGGGGCGACGGTCAGGACACCCTGAACGGCGGCAGGGGTGCGGACACCCTGAACGGCGGTAACCATAACGATTACTTGGCAGGCGGCACCGGCAATGACGAGCTGACCGGCGGCAGTGGCAATGACCACTTCGAGTTCAATCAAGGCGATGGTGCCGATCTGATCACCGATTTCGGCGACGGCTTTGACACGCTGGATCTGCGCAGCTTCGGCTTTACCTCGGAAGCAGAGGTTTTCAGCAATGCCAGCCAAATCTCAAAAAACGTGGTCTTTGACTTTGGCAACGGAGATAAGCTGACGCTGCAGGAGGTGGAGCTGGAGGACCTGAAAGGCAATGTTCTTTACTAGGCCTCAAGACTCATTGAATTTCAAAGCCAGAAGATGACGGCGGCGGCGAGAGCGATGACAGACAAGAACATCTTTGGGCACCTTTCGTATCGGGTGGCAATGCGTCGCCAAACTTTCAATCGACCGAACATGATCTCGATGCGGTTAAGTCGCATGTACCTGTGCTTGTCGTATCGATCCGGTTTGTCACGGGACCTCCGGCCGGGGATGCAGGGCCTTATCCCCTTGTCTTTCAAAGCATCTCGGAACCAGTCAGCGTCGTAACCTCGGTCAGCGATCATCTAATCGGCGGCAGGCAAGCTGCTCAGAAGCGCCCTTGCGCCGGTGTCTTCGCTGACCTGCCCGGCAGCCGTGAAGAACTGGATCGGGCGGCTTGAAGCCGTGCGATGGGCTTTCGGGTACGTCGCGTCGATCATGATTGCCGTAAGATCCGAGTGCTCAGCAACAAATCCTTCCATGATCCGAGCGATGACACCCTTATCGCTCCACCGCTTCCACCGATTGTAGAGCGTTTTGGGCGGGTCATACTCTTTCGGCGCATCGGACCAGCACAAACCGTTGCGATTGATAAAGATAATCCCGCTGAGGGCTCGTCTATCATCCACGCGCGGCTCTCCATGGCTCTTGGGAAAGTACGGCCGCAACAGAGCTATCTGCCCCCTTGGGCGGGTGGCGGCGTTCGCGAGTGCATGGCGCGCGGAACGCCAGTGCATTCAGCAGTCAACATGCCGCGGGACGTTCGTTCCTCTGGCGCTCCAGCCGGGTGAAGCCTTCCAATTCGACTTGAGCGAAGACTGGGCGGTCCTCTGTGGAGAGCGCACCAAGCTCCGGGTTGCCCACATCAAGCTGTCGCACGGCCGGGCTTTCCTGGTCCGGGCCTATTTTCTGCAATCCCACGAGACGCTGTTTGACACTCACTGGCATGCTTTCCGGGTCTTCGGCGGCGTGGCCCGGCGTGGGATTTATAACAACATGCGCACGGCGGTTGACCGAGGCGGTACAGGTAAAATTCGCCAAGTCAATGCGCGCTTTCTGGCAATGGCCAGCCACTATGTCTTCGAGCCGGAATTCTGCAATCTTGCATGGCACAGAATTCACCCCCTCCAGCACCTGGAAGACCGTCCTGAGCCCAAGCCAGCAGGTTTCTTTCCTGGCCGAGGCTGCTGCGGTCAGCTCCATGATCGACCTGATCTCGGCGGATCTGGAACTTGCCAGCGCCCGCAAAGCTGACGCTTCCGCGCGTCTGGTGGAGCCGGAACGGCGGTGGAAGACCCTGGGCGAGCGTCCAGCCTTGTTTGACCGGTCTTTCAAGGATGGCGGCTTCATCAGCCGCCGGGACAGAGACCAGGCCGAACTGAACCTGATTGAAGTCCGCGAGGAGATAACAGTGGTAGCTGCCGAGAAACGGGCTGCATAGATCAGCCTGCAAAAGGCCCGGCGCGAAAAGGCCCTGCCCTCCGGCAAATCACACGGAGTTTGCGGCCGCGCTGCATTTACAGGCGGCTTCCGCACAACGGTGCTGTCGGAACACAAGGCCCGGCTCAGGCGGTGCCTACTTCCCGGGCGCCTTGTAGGCCCCGGCAATGCCGCCCGCCTTCTTCTGCATTTCGGTGAATTCATCCGAGGTGAAGGCCCGCACGGTCTTGAGGTTGCTGACAGCGCCGCTGGCGCCAACCGCCAGCAGGCCCGCGAGCAGGGCCGAGACATCGTCGATCGTTACCTTGATTGCAAAATCGCTTTCACCCGTCGTCAGATAATAGTCTTCCAGCTTGCCGCCCGCCGCTTCGACAACAGCGCGGGCCGCAGCCTCGCGGTCGCTCGGGTTTTCCACCATCGCCTTCATGGCAGCGGAGGTATAGCAACCGGTCACGATAAATCTTGGCATTCTGACTCTCCCTGGGGGTGTTAAGGCGAGCCGCTTCTGGGCACGATGCCGGACAGTCCGGCCCGCATGCCCCCGGGGTTGGATGATAGCACAGACCGGCCCATTTGGCATTTGAAACCACGCCCAGGCCGGCGCCTGCCCTATGCCCTGGCCGCCAGCGCCGCGCTGATCGCCTCCGCCAGGGCCCGGACGCGCCGCGGCTGGGCGCGCCCCGGCGGAAACATCATCTGCAGCGGATTGGGCGGCGGCAGATAGTCCTCCAGCAGCGCCACCAGCCGCCCGGCCTTCAGGTCACCGGCCACATCCAGCTCCGATTTCAGGATGATCCCCTGCCCCGCCAGCGCCCATTGCCGCACCAGCCAGCCGTCATTCACGGTCTTGTTGCCGCGCACCGTCACCGCCTGCTGCGCCTTGCCGCTGCCAAAGCGCCAGACATTGTCCAGCGTCCGCCCGAACCGCATCACCAGGCAGTTGTGCCCCGCCAGATCTCCGGGCGCCTGCGGTGCGCCATGCGCCTCGATGTACGAGGGCGCAGCGCAGACGATCCGCTGGAACTCACCCAGGCTGCGGATGCGCAAGGTGCTGTCGGTCACCGCGCCAAACCGCAGCGCAATATCGAACCCCTCGCCGACGATATCGACGTACCCGTCGGACAGCGACAGCTCGACGGAGATCGCCGGATGCGCGGCAGCGAAGTCCGCCACCACATCCGACACGATGCTGCGGCCCAAATCCACCGGCGCGCTGACCCGCACCGGCCCCGACAGCGTCTGCGCGCCGTGGCGGATACGGGCGTCCAGATCGTCGACCTCGCCCAGCACTACCCGGGCGCCCTCCACCAGCGTCCGGCCCGCCTCCGTCAGGCTGATGGAACGGGTGGTGCGGTTGAACAGGACCACGCCGTAATGCGCCTCCAGCGCCGCCAGCCGCTCCGACACGGTGGTGGCCGACAGCCCCAGCTCGCGCCCGGCGGCCACCAGGCTGCCCTTCTCGGCAATCTTCAGAAACAGGCAGATGTTGTCGATCAGCATTATACGGATTCCCCGGATTATCATTCCGACCTTGGCCCGTTTATCCGGAAATCACCAGCGCGTATCTTTCCCTCAGAAAATCGACACACCCAAAGGACCAAGCCAATGCCGAACCTGACCATCGTCGCCAACATCACCGCCAACCCCGGCAAGACCGATCTGGTGAAGGCCGAGCTGGAAAAGCTGATCGCCATCACCCGCGCCGAAGCGGGCTGCATCACCTACGACCTGCACCAGGACAATCAAAACCCCGCCCATTTCATGTTCCATGAAACCTGGGAGAGCCGCGAACTGTGGCAGGCCCACATGCAGGCGCCGCACCTGGCGGCCTATATGGAAGCCACCGACGGCGCAGTGGCCGAATTCACCCTGCACGAAATGCCCCTGATCGGCTGAGACCAAGCAAGGAAGGACACGACATGAAAGCTGTAGGCTACACCAGCACCGGCCCCATCGACCGCCCCGATGCTCTGATTGATTTCGAGGCGGACAAGCCCAAAGCCGCCGGCCACGACCTGCTGGTCCGGGTGCAGGCGGTCTCGGTCAACCCGGTGGACTGCAAGATACGCCAGCGCCGCGCGCCCGAAGGCGATAGCCCCGCCATCCTCGGCTGGGACGCGGTGGGCGAGGTCGTCGAAACCGGCGAGGCCGCCACCCGCTTCAAGCCCGGCGACCGCATCTGGTACGCCGGCGCCATCGACCGCCCCGGCACCAATGCCGAATACCATCTGGTGGATGAACGCATCGCGGGCCGCGCCCCGGCCTCCGCCGCCAATGCCGCCGCCGCGGCGCTGCCGCTCACCACGCTGACCGCCTACGAGATGCTGTTCGACCGGCTGGAGGTGACCCGCCCGGTGCCCGGCGCAGCCAATGCGGTGCTGATCATCGGCGGCGCCGGCGGTGTCGGCTCGATCGCCATCCAGCTGCTGAAACAGCTGACCGACGCCACCGTCATCGCCACCGCCTCGCGCCCCGAAACGCAGGACTGGGTGCGGGACCTCGGTGCAGATCACGTGATCGACCACTCCAAACCCCTGCCCGCTCAGATCGCGGCCCTTGGCATCAGCGCCCCGGCCTTTGTCTTTGCCACCCAGCACTCCGGCAGCTACGTGCCGCAGATCGCGGAGCTGATCGCACCGCAGGGCCGCTTCGGGCTGATCGACGACCCGGAAAGCTTTGACATCATGCCGTTCAAGGGCAAATCCGTGTCGATCCACTGGGAAATGATGTTCACCCGCCCGGTGTTTGCTACCGCGGACATCGCCCGCCAGGGCGCCATCCTCGATGAGGTCTCAGAGCTGGTCGATGCGGGCCGCATCAAGACCACCGCAACCGAAGCCTTCGGCACCATCAACGCCGCCAATGTCACCCGCGCCCACGCGCTGCTGGAAAGCGGCAAGGCGCGCGGCAAGATCGTGCTGGAGGGCTTCTGACGGCCCCTTGCGAACAGGTCAGGAGACCGGCGGGAACACCGCCGTTCTCTTGACCGTCCCGTACACGAAACTGGTGTCGATCGAGGCAATGCCGCCAATCGGGTGAATGCGGTTGCGGATAAAGCTCTCATAGGCTTCCAGATCCGGCACCAGCACCCGCAGCTGGTAATCCATCGCCCCGGTCAGCACATGGCACTCCAGCACCTCGTCCATCCGCCGCACCTTGCCTTCAAAGGACTGCACGTCGGTTTCATTGTGCCGCTCCAGCCGGATCCGCACAAAGACGGTGATCGCCATGCCATAGGCCGCCGCGTCCACATCGGCGCTGTAGCCGCGGATCACCCCGCTGGCCTCCAGGTTCCGCACCCGGCGCAGGCAGGGCGAGGGCGACAGGTTGACCGCCTCGGCCAGATCCTGATTGGTCATACGCCCGTCGCGCTGCAAGGCGCGGATGATCTGTCTGTCTTTGCTGTCCACAAGGCCCCCGATTGGCAGATTCTGCCAAAACTTATCGTCCGGCTGGCATAATTGGCAATCCATTACCCGATGAGCAGGCGCAATATGGCAGTAACAGAGATCAGGAGCCCGACATGAAACGTTCCGCAGGATTTGCCACCCGCGCCATTCACCACGCCTATGACCCGCAGGACCACGACGGGGCGCTGACGCCGCCGCTGCACCTGACATCGACCTTCACCTTCGAGACTGCCGAGGCCGGCGGCGAGATGTTTGCAGGCGAGCGCGCAGGCCATATCTACAGCCGCATCTCCAACCCCACCTGCGACCTGCTGGAACAGCGCATCGCGGTGCTGGAGGGCGCCGAGGCCGGTCTCGCCCTCTCCAGCGGCATGGGCGCGATCACCGCGGTTCTATGGACACTGCTGTCGCCCGGCGATGAGATCATCGTCGACAAGACGCTCTATGGCTGCACCTTTGCCTTCATGCGCCATGGTCTAGCCAAATGGGGCGTCACCATCACCCACGTCGACATGACCGACCCGGAAAACCTGCGCGCCGCGGTCTCCGAGAAGACCCGCGTCGTCTATTTCGAGACCCCGGCCAACCCCAACATGCGTCTGGTCGACATTGCCGCCACCGCCGAAATCGCCCATGCGGCCGGCGCCACCGTGGTGGTCGACAACACCTATGCCACCCCCTACCTGACCCGCCCGATCGAACACGGCGCCGACATCGTGCTGCACTCCGCCACCAAGTACCTGGGCGGCCACGGCGATGTGGTGGCTGGCCTGGTCGTGGGCACCGCTGAGCAGATCGCCGAAATCCGCCTGGTCGGCATGAAGGACATGACCGGCGCGGTGATGGCCCCCTTCAACGCGATGCTGATCCTGCGCGGCATCAAGACCCTCAACCTGCGGATGGACCGCCACTGCGCCACCGCCCGCACCGTCGCCGCCTACCTTGAGACGCACCCCGCCGTCGGCGCGGTCTATTTCCCCGGCCTCGACAGCTTTGAACAGCACGGTATCGCGGAGCGCCAGATGGACCAGCCCGGCGCCATGATCGCCTTTGAGGCCGAGGGCGGACTGGCCGGCGGCATCGCCCTGATGAACCGCCTGCAGATGATCCAGCGCGCGGTGTCGCTGGGCGACGCCGAAACCCTGATCCAGCACCCGGCCTCGATGACCCACTCGACCTACACCCCCGAGGAGCGCGCCGAACACGGCATCAGCGACGGCCTGATCCGCCTGTCCGTCGGGCTGGAAGACGCCGAAGACATCATCGCCGACCTGGAACAGGCCCTGCCCCCCGCAGCGCTTCAGGCCGCCGAGTAAACCGCCCCTCAAGGAGACCGCCATGCGCCCCGATCCTGCCCACCTCAAGACCATCGAACAGCGGCTGCTGTGGCTGTCGCACTGGATGGTCCACCACGCCAACCACATCTGCCCCAAGGCGGACGGCATCAAGGTGGGCGGGCATCAGGCGTCCTCGGCCTCGATGGTCTCGATCATGACGGCGCTCTATTTCTCCGCCCTGCGGCCCGAGGACCGGGTGGCGGTGAAACCCCACGCCGCCCCGGTCTTTCACGCCCTGCAATACCTGATGGGCAACCAGACCCGGGAAAAGATGGAGAACTTCCGCGGCTTCGGCGGCGTGCAAAGCTACCCCAGCCGGACCAAGGACACCTGCGACGTGGATTTCTCCACCGGCTCGGTCGGGCTGGGGGTGGCGATCACCTCCTTCGCCTCGCTGGTGCAGGATTACATCACCGCCAAAAGCTGGGGCGCCGGCGCCCCCATGGGCCGCATGGTGGCCCTGGTGGGCGACGCCGAACTGGACGAGGGCAACATCTACGAAGCCCTGCAAGAGGGCTGGAAGAACGATCTGCGCAATTGCTGGTGGATCATCGACTACAACCGCCAGTCGCTCGACGGCATCGTCCGCGAGGGCCTGTTCGAACGGATCGAGAAGATCTTCGACACCTTCGGCTGGGACGTTGTGCGGGTGAAATACGGCGTGCTGCAGCGCGCCGCATTCGCCGAACCCGGCGGCGAGAAACTGCGCGGCTGGATCGACGCCTGCCCGAACCAGGAATACTCCGCCCTCACCTTCATGGGCGGCGCGGTCTGGCGCCAGCGGCTGCTTGACGACCTCGGCGACCAGGGCGACGTCACCGCCCTGATCGAACGCCGCAGCGACGCCGAACTGGCGGCGCTGATGGAAAACCTCGGCGGCAACTGCGTCGAGACGATGGCCGAAACCTTCGGCGCCATCACCCACGACCGCCCGGTCTGCTTTCTGGCCTACACAGTCAAGGGCTGGGGCACCCCGATTGCGGGCCACAAGGACAACCACGGCGGCCTGATGAACGCCAGCCAGTTCGCCCAGTGGCAGGCCCACATGGGCGTGCCCGAGGGCCAGGAGTGGGAGCCCCTCGCCACCGTCCAGAATCCGGAAGCCTTGCGCAAGTTCCTGTCCGAGGTGCCGTTCTTTGCCCAATGCACCCGCCGCTATGCCGACGCCCGGCTGCCGGTGCCCGAAATCGCCGCCCCCGCCGGCCGCGAGATTTCCACCCAGATGGCCTTCGGCAAGATCCTCGACGATCTGTCCAAGGGCAGCAGCGAACTGGCCGACCGCATCGTCACCACTTCGCCGGACGTGACCGGCACCACCAATCTTGGGCCTTGGGTGAACCGGCGCAAGCTGTTCTCCCGCACCGCCCAGGCCGACGCCTTCATCGAGCACCGCATCCCCTCCACCGCGAAATGGGAGTTCACGCCCGAAGGCCAGCATATCGAGCTGGGCATCGCCGAGATGAACCTGATGCTGCTGCTGGGCGCGGCGGGCCTCTCACACTCGCTGTTCGGCAAGCGGCTGATCCCCATCGGCACCGTCTACGACCCCTTCGTCAGCCGCGGCCTCGATGCGCTGAACTACGCCTGCTACCAGGACGCCCGCTTCATCCTCGCGGGCACCCCCTCCGGCGTCACCCTCGCCCCCGAAGGCGGCGCGCACCAGTCCATCGGCACCCCCCTGATCGGCATGTCCCAGGACGGCCTGGCCGCCTTTGAACCCGCCTTTGCGGATGAGCTGGCGGTGATCATGGAATGGGCCTTCGACTACGTGCAGCGCGACGGCGAGGGCGACCCGGACGAGCGCACCTGGCTGCGGGATGAGACCGGCGGCTCGGTCTATCTGCGCCTCACCACCAACCCGCTGGAACAGCCCGGCAAACGGGCCGATGACGCCTTCCGCCAGGGCACCATCGACGGTGCCTACTGGCTGCGCCCGCCGGGGCCGAACTGCGAGGTGGTGATCGCCTACCAGGGTGCCGTCGCACCCGAGGCGATCAGGGCCGTGGGCATGATTGCCGAGGCGCGCCGCGACGTCGGCGTGCTGGCGGTGACCTCCGCCGACCGGCTGAACTCCGGCTGGACCGCCGCCCAGCGGGCGCGCTCGCGCGGCAATGCCGCGGCGCAGTCCCATGCCGAAACCCTGATGGGTGCCCTGCCGCCGCACTGCAAGCTGATCACCGTGATCGACGGCCACCCCGCCACCCTGTCCTGGCTGGGATCGGTCGCGGGCCATCAGACCATCCCGATGGGGGTGGAGCATTTCGGCCAGACCGGCACCATCGGCGATCTCTACCGCCACCACGGCATCGACGCCGCCGCCATCGTCGAAAAGGTGAACGGCCTCACTGCAGGCAAACAGGCCGCCCGCGGCGCCTTTGCCGCCATGGCGCGCAGCTGAGACCTGCCGGAAACAAATGCGGGGGCCCGATGGCCCCCGCCTTAGCGCTTACAGCACTTCGCCGCTGAACTGGGCCAGCTCGACACCGCTGTCCTGCAGCGCGTGGCGCACATCGGCGGCAATCGCCACCGCCGCGGGCGTGTCGCCATGCAGGCAGATGGTGTCGATCCGCGCCGGGATGCGCTTGCCGCTGGCGGTGATGATCGCGCCTTCGCGCACCATCTCCACCATCCGCCGCCCGGCCTCTGCCGGATCATGGATCACCGCGCCGGGCAGGCTGCGGTCCACCAGCGTCGCATCGTCGTTATAGGCGCGGTCGGCAAAGATCTCGCAGGCGGTCTTGCAGCCCAGCTCCTGCGCCGCCTGCTGCTGCGCGGTGCCTGCCAGCACCATCACGATGATCTCCGGGTCCACCGACAGGGCCGCCTGATAGCAAGCCCGCGCCATCGCCAGGTCTTCCGAGGCCATATTGGCCAGCGCCCCGTGCAGCTTCAGGTGACGCACCGCGCCGCCCGCCGCGCGCGCCATCGCCTGCGCCGCGCCCAGCTGGTAGCGCACCATATTGCCCAGCGTCCCGTTCGGCACCGACATCCGGCGGCGGCCAAAGCCCTGCAGGTCGGGAAAGCCGGGATGCGCGCCGATGCCGGTGCCATTGGCCACCGCGTGTTTCATCGTCGCGGCCATCACATCCGGATCGCCCGCATGATAGCCGCAGGCGATATTGGCCGAGGTCACGATATCCAGCAGCCCGGCATCATCGCCCAGCGACCAGGCGCCAAAGCTTTCGCCCATATCGGCATTCAGATCGACAGTTCGGGTCATGTCATCTCCTCACAAGACATCTTCTTCACCGGCAATCACGCCGCTGATCAGCTGATAGGACAGCAGGTTGGACATGCTGCGCGGATCCCGGATCAAGGGATAGCACTGGCTGCGCAGCCCCTCGCGCCGTTCCGCCTCTGCCCGTTCCAGCTCTACCGCCTCCTCCAGCGGAATGAAACGGAAGTGCAGCTCCGCCCCCGCCGCCGCCTGCGCCAGCAGCGGCAGGTCGCAAGGCAGCACCGTGCCGATCCGCGGGTAGCCGCCGGTGGTCTGGCACTCCGCCAGCAGCACATAGGGCGTGCCGTCGCCGGTCACCTGGATGTCGCCGGGAACGATCACCTCCGACACCACCGTGCGCGCGCCGTCGGGGCGGAAGCCCTCGCCATCGCTCTCCATCGGAACGCCCATCCGGTTGCCGCGGGCGCCGCGGCGGAAAGCTGTCTGCTCGAACCGCGCCAGTTCAGCTTGCGGGAACAGCGAAGTCTGCAAGCTCGCCACAACCCGCACGGTGCCGCCCTCGAACCGGTCGTCCGGTGCCAGCCCCAGCCCGGTGGTGCGGCCGCTGTCAGGACCGGTTTCCAGCACGTCGCCTTCTTTCAGCGGCGCGCCGATGCCCGCCGCCAGATGCGCCGAGCGCGCGCCCAGATGCTCCGGCGTCTGGATGCCGCCGCCCACATGCAGATAGCCATAGCTGCCGCTCTGCGCCGCCCCGATCGCCAGCCGCGCCCCTGCAGGCAGCAGGTGGCTGGCGTTCCAGGCCACGGCAGCCCCGTCGATGCTCGCCCGCATCGGGGCGCCGGTCAGCGCGATGCGCAGATCGCTGTCCGCCTGGAACTCACCGCCCATGCCGGCCATCTCGACTGCCGCCAGATCCGCGCCCTGCCCCAACAGCGCCGCGCCCTCGGCCAGCGCCAGCCGGTCGGCAGCACCGCCGCGCGACACCCCGTATTCCAGCCAGCCCGGGCGGCCGCCGTCCTGAACGGTCACCCCTGGTCCGACGCGCAGAACAGTCAACGTGCCGGTCATGACAGATCCTCCGCCTTGGCACCGCCCAACGGATCGCGGCGCAAGCCTTGCAGCTCTTCCGGCGTCACCGGGGTGAATTGCACCTCATCGCCGGGGCGCAGCAGGAACGGCTCCTCCGCATCGGGGCGGAACAGCCGCACCGCGGTCTGGCCCGCGTGCATCCAGCCCGTGGGCGTGGCGACCGAGAACAGCACCAGCTGCCGGATCGCCACCGCCAGCGCGCCTTCGGGGATGCGGGTGGTCAGCTGGGTCTGGCGCGGAATGTCCCAGGCCTCCGGCAGCTCGCCCAGATAGGGCTGGCCGGGGGCAAAGCCGATGGTCTGCACCCGCACCCGCGCCGCCGACAGCGAGGCCACCGCCTCTGCCTCCGTCATCCCCGCGGCCTCTGCCGCCTGCGGCAGCTGCGGTGCCAGTTCGGTGCCGAACACCGCCGGAATGCGCCACAGCCGGCGCTGGCCGGGCAGCTCTGCCGCGTACCAGTCGCGCTGCGCCAGCAGCGCCCCCAGCCGCGCCCGCAGCGCCGCATGGTCCAGATGCCGCAAATCAAAGCGCACATAGGCCGACACCAGCGAGGTAGAGACTTCCTCGACCCCGTCCCAGCTTGCCTCCGCCAGTGCTGCGCGGAACGCCAGGGCGGCCCGGTTGGCCGGCTCGCTCAGGCGGCTGCCAAAGCTCACCAGCATCCCGTCCACACCCACCGTGCGGATTTCGGGAACAGGTGTTGCTGCGCTCACCTCGGCCATCACATCTGCTCCGGCAGGAAGGTCACGATGGACGGGAACAGCACGATCAGCACCAGCGCCACCACCATCAGGAAGAAGAACGGCAGCGCCGCCTTGGCCACGGTCAGAATGTCCCGCCCGGTCAGCGACTGCAGCACAAACAGGTTGAAGCCGACCGGCGGCGTGATCTGCGACATCTCCACCACGATCACCAGGAAGATGCCGAACCACAAGGGATCAATCCCCGCCTCCAGCACCATCGGCATGATCACCGAGGCGGTCAGCACCACCACCGAGATCCCATCCAGGAAGCAGCCCATGATCACAAAGAAAATGGTCAGCGCCGCCAGCAGGGTGAAGGTCGACAGGTTCAAGGAGCCGATCCACTCCGCCAGGATGCGCGGAATGCCGGTGAACCCCATCGCCACGGTCAGGAACGACGCCCCCGCCAGGATAAAGGCGATCATGCAGGAGGTGACGGTCGCCCCCATCAGCCCCTCGGTAAAGCTCTGCCGGGTCAGCGAGCCGGACTGCCACGACAACAGCAGCGCCAGCACCACGCCGACGGCGGCGGCATCGGTGGGCGAGGCAATGCCCGTATAGATCGAGCCGATCACCCCGCCGATCAGCAGCACCACTGGCAGCAGCCTGCGGGCGCGCTTCAGCTTCTCGCGGAAGGTGGCGGCGATGTCCTCAGTGGGCAGCTTGCTGCGGTTCAGCAGCGCCCAGACCACCACATAGCCCACGAACAGCCCGACCAGCAGCACGCCGGGCAGCACACCCGCGACAAACAGCCGGGCGATGGATTGCTCGGTCGCCACGCCATAGACGATCAGGATGATCGACGGCGGGATCAGCAGCCCCAGCGTGGCGGAACCGGCCAGGGTGCCGATCACCAGCTTTTCGGGGTAGCCGCGGCGCGCCAGCTCCGGAATCGACAGCTTGCCGATGGTGGCGGCGGTGGCCGCGGACGACCCCGACACCGCGGCAAAGATCCCGCAGGCAAAGACGTTCACATGCAGCAGCTGCCCCGGCAGCCGGTTCATCCAGGGCGACAGCCCGGTGAACATGTCCTCCGACAGGCGCGAGCGGAACAGGATCTCGCCCATCCAGATGAACAGCGGCAGCGCCGCCAAGGCCCAGGAGTTGCTGTGGCCCCACATGGTGGTGGCCATCACCAGCCCCAGCGGCGCCTCGGTGAACAGCGCCATCGCGGCGATGCCCACGCCCAAGAGCGCAAAGGCCACCCACAGGCCGGCGCCCAGGAACAGGAACAGAAGGACCAGAAGAATGATGGAAAGCGCGGCAACCGACATGATGATCCCCTATTCGCTCAGAAGATTTTCGCCCTTGCCCTCCCAAGAGGGCAGCGCGCCGCGCAGCATCGAGACCAGCTCGTCCGCCAGCGCCAGGGTGAGGATGGCAAGCCCCAGGGTGACCGGCGCCTGCGGCAGCCACAGCGGCACCGACACCATGCCCGCGCTGCGGTCGCCGAACTCCAGCGACTCCAGCAGCAGCAGCCCCATGTACCAGGTGGCATAGCCGCTCATCGCCAGCGCCAGCAAGGTCACCGCGATCTCCACCACGCCGCGGCCGCGCGACGGCAGCCGGTTGGTCAGCAGCGTCACCCGGATATGGCCGCCCGCCCGCAGCGCATAGGCCAGCGCCAGAAAGGTCGAAGCCGCCAGGAAAAAGCCGGTGAAATCCGCATAGGACGGGATCGTCAGGCCAACCCCGCTGCCGGTCATTGCCACCGCGATCTTGTCGGCCAGGTTCAGGCACACCTGCGCGAAAACCAGCGCCACGATGGCCACGATGAACAGTGCTGCCAGCCCCCCGGCCGCACGGTAGATGAAATCGAGCACAACCCGCATGGCTGCTCCTCCTCCCCAGGAGACCGGACGCCGCTCCCGGCGTCCGGCCATGTTGCAGTTACTGCTGGTAGGCGTTCAGCAGGGTGGCACCGGCCTCCCCGGCCTCGCCTTTCCAGCTTTCCAGCATCTGCGCCCCAATCGCGCGCAGGCCCTCCATCAGCTCTTCCGACGGCTCGGACACGGTGATGCCGTTTTCCTTCAGCACCTCGATCTGGCCGGTGGTCTCGGCCCGGCTCATCTCCCAACCGCGCGCCTCGGCCTCAGCCGCGGCTTCCAGAATGGCGGTCTGGGTGGCCTCATCCAGGCGGCGGAACGCGCGCTTGTTCACCACCACGATGTTCTTCGGGATCCAGGCTTGGATGTCGGTGTAATGGGTCAGGAAGTCCCAGGCCTTCGAATTCACACCGGTGGAGGGCGAGGTGATCATCGCCTCGACCCGGCCGGTGCTGAAGGCCTGCGGGATGTCCGGAACCTCAACCTGGGTCGGCGCGGCGCCCGCCAGGTTGGCAAACTGCTCCAGCGTCGCGTTGTAGGTGCGGAACTTCAGACCCGCCAGATCGTCAACGCTGTTGATTTCCTTGGTGGTGTACAGACCCTGCGGCGGCCACGGCACGGCATAGAGCGCCATCAGCCCCTGCTCGTCCAGCAGCCCGTCGATCACATCCTTCTGCGCCGCCCACAGCCGCTCGGCCTCTTCATAGCTGGTCGCCAGGAACGGCAGCGAGTCGGCGCCAAACGCCGGGTTGTCATTGGCCAAGAGCGACAGAAAGAACTCGCCCGCGGGCACCTGGCCGCTGCGCACGGCCTTGCTGATTTCCGGGTGCTTGAACAGCGATCCGGCCGAATGGACCTTGATCTCCAGCCCGCCATCGGTCGCCTCGGCAACGTCGCTGGCGAACTCAGCGATGTTCTTGGTGTGGAACGTGGCGTCCGGATAGGGCGTCGGCATGTCCCAGGTTGCAGCAAGGGCCGGCACCGACAGCCCGGCGATCAGAACGGCCGCACCGCCCAGCATACGCGAAAATTGCATGTTTTCCTCCCAATGCGAAACATTGCAATAATGTATCCATAACGCTGATAATTTGTCAACGTTTTGCCAAGGTTCAGCCTCCGCCCCTGCCCCGTCCGGCAGCGGCCACCGGCCGGACAGCCTGCTTGATCTCCTTGATACTTTACCCTTTTATGACCACATGCAGATAAAACGCCGGGGTTTTATCAACAAAGAAGGGGCAAAGATGGCCGAAAAGAAACCGGATTCCCGCCGAATCGTCTCCTCCCGCCACCTGGCCGAGGGCGAAGGCTGGGAGCTGTCGGAGCTGGAATTCGGCCTGATCATCGCCTCCAACGCCTTTTCCCGCTGGATGACCCGCTGCATGGCGGCGGCCGGCCAGCCGGATCTGAACCCGCTAGAAATCCTGATCCTGCACAACGTCAACCACCGCGGCAAGGACAAGCGCCTGTCCGACATCTGCTTCCTGCTCAACATCGAGGACAGCCACACGGTGAACTACGGCCTGCGCAAGCTGCTCAAGGCCGGGCTGCTGGCCTCGGAAAAACGCGGCAAGGAAGTGTTCTACCGCACCTCAGCCGAGGGCGCGGAGCTGTGTTCGGCCTATCGCGACGTGCGCCGCCAGTGCCTGCTGGACGGTCTCTCTGCCGCCGACCTGCCGGGCAAGGACCTGCGCGAGCTGGCCCGCAGCCTGCGGGCACTCTCGGGCCATTACGACCAGGCCAGCCGCGCCGCTGCCTCGCTCTGAAACAGAACGGTCACCAGGCAGCCCCCTGCCCTACCCGGCGAGTTCCTCGAACGCGCCGGGGATCAGTTCCTCCCAGAACTCCGCCATTTGGCTGGCCAGCAGGGCTGCGGCCCACCCGCGGTTGCGGAATTCCTCGCGGTCGATCTCGTCTTCCAGGCGGCTCAGGAACAGCCGCTTGTCGGCATCCCTCTGGGTCGGCGAGCGCCCCGCCGCCAGCTCCCGGATCCGCTCCAGCCGCTGCGCCCTGAGCGAGCGTTCCTGCGCCTTGGCCGCATCCTCTGCCGCCGCCTTGCGCGCCGCCTCAGCTTCAGCTGCCTTACGCGCCTCAGCTGCCGCCAGCACCTCCGGGGAAACTTCTTTCACTGCCTCCGCAGGCGCGTCCTTGTAATCGTCCCGCAGCGCCGCGCTCAGGTAACGCACCGGGCTGTCCACCCCCTTGCGCCCCTTCAGATAGCCGATCTTCTCCGAGACATAATCCTCTCCGTGCTCAGCAATCCACTGCCGCGCCAGCCGGTCGCTGACCCCCAGCTCCATCAGCTGGCCATAGACCGCCCCCTGCCGCACCCCGGCGCCGTCGTCGATGTCCAGCATCGCCAGCTGCGGGTTCTCCTTGATCAGGAACCGCACCTCGGCCACCTGCCGCCCCATCTTCTTGAACTCCGGTGTCAGCAGGATGTTGGAGGTCTTGTTCACCTCCGCCACAGCCGGCTTGATGATCTTGGCGTTCAGGTGCTTGAAGCTCTCGTAATAGGCGCTGCCGTCCACCCCCATCAGGCGGCGGAACAGCGCAATGTCCCACCAGCCGGTCGATCCCGTCCGCACAAACCGGTAGCAGTTCTCATACAGCGCCAGCGCGTGACCGGAGGTGAACCGCCGCTGGATGTTCAGGTTGATCAGGGCAAACACCTTGGGGTCATGCAGCTTCTCCGCCAGCGCCGGGCTATAGGCGTATTCGCACACCCCGCCCTGCAGCTTGGCATAGGACAGCAAGGAGCTGACCCCCCACTCCTGCTTGCCGTTCTCGTCCAGCATGTCCCATTCCGCCACCGTCTCCGCCAGGCTGCGCAGCGACTGCTTCAGGGTTTCCATGTCGTTGGAGTTGTAGCCCACCATCATGCACAGCGTCTGCGCATCGATCTGGTGCTTGGGCTTGGAGATCAGCGCGTCATAGGCATTCAGCAAGAGCACATTGGACAGCTTGCGCTGCAGCAGCGTCAGCTTGCCCGAGACATGGATCGCGGCGACATTCTTCTTCACCGACCCCCGGCGCAACGGCCCGGTCAGCTTGCTGTGCGGGATATCGTCTGGATCCATCGCCCTGCCCTCTTTCCCCTGTCGGCTTGCTGCTCTTGCGGGGATTCTGCTCTGCTGAGACTATGGCGTAAAAGGAACCCGCGCTCAATCCCGGCTTGGGGACCCGTTTACAGGAGAAGGCCATCCCGGAAACGGGTACCTTTAGCCTAGGCCGCGGCCCCCAGGCCCCGAATACCGCCGAAATCCCCCGGTTTCCGGCTGTTCCGGGCGCTCAAACGGCCCGATTTCCGGCTTCAGGGGCACGGGTACCCGTCCTCCCGCGAATCGGGACCCTTGCTCCCGCAGACAGGTACCCATGATCCTGCAAACGGGTTCCTTTGCTCCCGGATACGGGTCCCCAAACGGGATCAAGTGTTTGAAATCGAACGGATTACCAGATCTAAAGATTCTAAACTAAATCAAAGATTCACAACATTTCAACCTGTTTGTGCCATAGTGTTTTCCGGGGAAAAGAGACATATATTCCGCGGATTACGGACGGCAGCGGAAAACAGATGCGCTGCCAGATAATGATTCACTCTCTGCCACAGATGTGCGACAAAAACGGTGATAACACGCCAAACAGGCGATTTTACCGAGGCACACGAGACATGGCAAAGAAACCGGACACTCCCCTGCCCCCCTATTTCAACCTGGATCCCGAGGCGGCTGCGGCCAAGCTGGGCGAGCTGGTCGACACCGCCAGATTCGCCAAGGCCGCGGCGTTTGCAGGCCGGGGGCGCGATGATCTGGCCAAGCGCGGCTACGCGCCGGACGGCCGCAAGCGGCTGCGCAAATTCTCCACTTGGGAGGTCTGCCGCTACCTGATCCCCGTCGCCCCCGCGCATCTGCGCCGGGTGCTGAACAAGAACCCCGACCTGCCCCAGGGCGAGGGCGCCAGCGGCTCCAAATGGTTCACCCTCGAAGAGGTGCTGAAACTGCGCGACCATTTCGCGGAGGAAGGCATCTCCACCAAGGAGTACCGCCCCTACCGCCCCGAAGGCCTGCCCGCCAAGGTGGTCGCGGTCGCCAACTTCAAGGGCGGCGTCGGCAAGACCTCGACCGCCGCGCATCTGGCGATGTCCGCCGCGCTGGACGGCTATAAGGTGCTGGTGGTTGATCTGGACAGCCAGGGCTCCATGACCTCGATCCTCGGCGGCCAGGTTGCCGACGAATGGCAGACCGTCTTCCCCCTGCTCGCCCGCGACTACGCCGAGGCGGTGGAGGCCGAGAACAAGGTCCGCGCCGCCGCCGGTTCAGACCCTATTCCCCTGGATGAGACTCTGACCGAGGCGCGGGAGGTTTCGCTGCGAAACGTGGTCCAGAAAACCCACTGGCCCAACATCGACCTGATCGGCGCCCAGCTGAACCTCTACTGGGCGGAATTCCAGATCCCGGTCTGGCGCATGGGCCTGCGCAACTGGGCGCTGTGGGACGCGCTGACCAACGCGCTGGACCAGGGCGGCGCGCTCGATGACTACGACATCATCCTGCTCGACACCCCCCCGGCCCTCGGCTATCTCACCATAAACGCGCTGGCCGCTGCCGACATCCTGATGGTGCCGCTGGGCGCCTCCTTCCTGGAGTTCGACTCCACCGGCCGTTTCTTCGACATGCTCTACTCCACCTTTGCCTCCATTGAGGACGGCGAGAACGCCGCCCGCCGCCGCGCCGGGCTGCCGGAGATGAAGTTCGAATGGGACGTGGTGCGCGCCCTCATCACCCGGTTCGACGCCAGCCAGCAGACCGATCTGGCGAACGTGATCCAGGCCTATTTCGGCGACATGATGAACGCCTACCGGCAGGATTACACCGCCCTGGTCGGCCAGGCCGGCGAAAGCGTCTCCGGCATCTACGAGGCAGATTACCGCAGCTTCAACCGCGAGACCTACACCCGCGGCCGCGAGGTGTTCGACCGCACCTATGCGGAATTCAAGGAACTGCTGATCGGCAGCTGGTGGCGCGATCAGCAGATGCAGCAGCAACAGCAATCCCAGCAAGAGGAGAGAGCAGATGGCCAGGCGCAGACAGCTTGAAACCCCCTCGCCCGAGGCGCTGAGGGAGATCGAGGCAGGCATTGACCGGGACTTGGCGCGCAGCCCCGGTCTGCGGCCGCCGATTGCCGATGTGGTGGCCGATGCCGCCCGCCATGCAGACCCCCTGCCCCAGGCCGGCCGCGAGGCCGCGGCCCGCGACCGCGCCGATGCCGAACGGCTGCGCGCGGCGGAGGAAAAGGGCCTGGTGGCGGTGGAGCTGCCCATCACCGGTATCACCGCCGAGGCGCTGAACCGCGACCGCATCGTGATGGACGAGGAGGAGATGCAGGAGCTGATGAGCTCGATCTCCGCCAACGGGCTGCGCCTGCCGATCGAGGTGTTCGAGCCGCTCAACCCCGCCGACGCGGGCACATATGCGCTGGTCTCCGGCTACCGCCGCCTGACCGCGGTGCGCCGCCTCAACGCGCTCAGCGGCGGCGAGCGCTTCCGCACCATCCCCGCCTTCATCCGCGCCCCCGGCAGCATCGCCGACGCGCTGGTTGCGATGATCGAGGAGAACGAGATCCGCTCCGGCCTCAGCCAGTACGAGCGCGGCCGCGCCGCCGCCTCCGCCGTGCATGACGGGGTGTTCCCCACCGTCGACGAGGCGGTGGCGGTGCTGTTCCAGAACGCCTCCAAGGCCAAGCGCTCCAAGATCCGCTCCTTTGCCCTGATCCACGAGGAGCTGGGCGACATGCTGGCCTTTGCCACCGGCCTCAACGAACGCCAGTGCCTGCGTCTGGCGGGCGCCCTGCGGGCCGGTCTGGCGGAACCTCTTCGCACCGTCTTGGAAGAGGCCGGCGGGCGCTCCGCGGCGGAGGAATGGGATGCCATGCTGCCGGTCATCGAACAGGCCGAAGGCGCGCCGCAGGACCCCAGCCGCGGCGGCCGCCCCAAGGCCGCGCAAAAACTCGAGCGGTCGCGCAAGACCCAGGTGGCCCGGGGCATCACCATCGAACGGGAGCACGGCCCCGGCGGCTATGCCATCCGCTTTTCCGGTTCCGAGGTGACCGCGGAGCTGGTCGACGCGGTGATGGACAACGTGCGCCATCTGCTGGAGCACGGCTGAGCGGGCAGGGCGCTTGCCCCCGGTTTCGCAGCGAAACCCCCGGCCAAACAGCCGGGGGTTTTGTTTTGCGGACAGGTTACCGCCCCTCAACAGGCGATCGCGAAACGGGTGGTTTCGCAGCGAAACCTTCCTTGCTCGCGGGGCGGAGTCGGGGCAGGCGGCTTGCGGTCCGGCTCCTGGCGGCGTGTCTTGCCGCGAACGGAAGGACAGCAATCAGGCCGCGCACAGCGGCCGGGTTTCGCTGCGAAACCCAAGTCAGCTGCCAGCACGCCCGCCAGTCCTGACGCCGCCGTGAATGGGGCTGGCGCGTTCCGGGGCACCCCGGCAGGTTTCGCTGCGAAACCCGGAAGGCTGCGCGCCTGCGGCGCAGCCAAACGCGCGGTCCCTCCTGGTCTCGAGCGCTGGCCGCAAAATGCCTTGAAAGATGCCGCCGGCGGGACAGCGTCTTGCTGCGCCAGGGCAGGGCATCATCCGGTGTTTCCGGGCCATCTGCCTGAACCTCACCAGTGCCCAAGAGGCCCCGTGCTCTGGTGCAGTCCATCAGCATCCTGATGGGGGAAGCAGGCCACTTTGCCCGCCCGCGCAGTGTCCGCCCGCGCTTGGCCTCCGGCCGGCTTGCAGCCTGCTGCAGCTTGATTCCCGGAGCAGGGCTTCATCGCGGGTGGCCTGAACCTTGCGGAGGCCGGGAGGCCTGAAAGGTCTTGGGTAATGATCAAAATTCTACTATTTTGCGCATATGAAAAGGAGCCCATCTGAAGCTAAAGGCGGTATACCAGATGCCGGAAAAAGCCCTTATGACGGCGAAACCGGTGAGGAAGACCTGTGGTTCCTGCCCGGACCACCGGAGGAAGAGCCGGACCTGCTGCCGCCGCTGCCGCGCGCCGAAGCGGATGAGCGGGCACAGGTGGCCAAGTGGGAACGGGCGCAGGCGGCGGAGGCGCTGCATCTGGCGCAGGCGGCGGCGCGGTTCGGGGCGCTGGATGAGCGGCTGCGGCGCGGACCGGAAGGATGGCGGCACAGGCTGGCACTTTTCGAGGCGTCCGAGCTCAGCTGGCTGTCCGGGGACAGGATCCCGCCTGACAGGCTGGGGCTGTGGCTGGCCATGCGGGCCAGCGCGGCCGGCGAGGATACGGCGGCGCTGCAGCGTGCCGCCTGGGCGTTCCGGCGCCTGTCGGGCGGCCCAGGCCCGGGGGCGGATATCGCCGGGTTTCTTGGCCGCCACGACGCCCGCGGGGACGACCCGCTGAGCGGCAGGACCGCCGGGTGGAATGGCATCATGAAATCCGCATCCGTGCTGCATCCGATCGTGCGCGCGTGCCTTGCCTTTCACCTCTGGCCCCTGGCCGGGATCGGTCCTGAGGGGGACATCCTGGAAGGCGCGGTGATTGCTGCGCGCATGTCGGCCAGGGCGGGGCAGGGCGGCGCCCTGTTCGCGCCGGTGCTGATGAGCGGGGCCGGGGGAATGCGCCGAGGAGGGGAGCCGCGGGAAAGGCTGCAACGGTGGCTGCAGGCGATGGAGAGCGGGATCATCCGCGCGATGCGGCACCTCGATCAGCTGGACCAGTGGGAAAGCGAAGCCCGCGGCCGCATCCAAACCCTGTCGGGCCGGACACCGCCGCTGCTGATCGAGGTCTTCCGGAGCTGGCTGCTGGTGACCGCGCCGCTGGCAGAAGAGCTGACCGGCGCCAGCCGCGCTGCTGTGCAAAGGAACATCGCCTGGTTCGAGGAGCAGCACCTGATACAGGAGGTAACAGGGCAGGGGCGGTTCCGCGTCTGGCGGGCGTCCCTAAGCGGGGCAGCCTAGACGGGATCCGGACCGGAACGGCCCGCCGCGGGAAGCGGCCCGCAGCTTACCATGCCGCTGCAGTCCCGCACGGACCAGCCCGAAAGCGGAAAAAGACCGCCGCGCGCCTCAGATCGCCCCGGCAGGCGCAGGGGGGCCTGGCCGCCCGGGACCAGGCCAATCTGATCTTTCGCCCGATCGCCGCACACTCTGCGCCGCAGACTGCCGCCAGCCCCGGCCCGATGCTTTCTGCCTGCGGGCGGGCTGCGCAGTAGAGATCGCCGCCCGATTCAGCGGCAAACGGGCTTGCACCGCAGGCAGTCACCAGATTGGCGGTCCCCTGCGGTGAGGTGCCGGGCCTCCCTTCTGGTCTGTCTGGTCAGGTCAAGAGCTTGATTCCGGCCAGGATCAGGCCGGCGATGAACAGGGTCTCGACGATGATCAGGGCAATGGCCGCGCCTCCGACGGCCAGGACCTGTTTCAGATTTGTTTTCATCCCCACCGCGGCGATTGCAGTGAGCAGCAGCCAGCGCGACGCGTGGCTGAGGAAGTCGGTAACCGCCGCCGGGATCAGGCCGAAGGAATTGATCCCCGCCAGCACCAGGAAGGCAATGACAAAGCCCGGCAGCACCGGCGGCCGCTTGCCGTTGCCGGGCAGCCCGGCAAAGGAGCGGATCATCAGCGAGGCCGCCAGCACGATGGGGGCGAGCATCGCCACCCGCAT
>NZ_JBHUPT010000094.1:0-11697 GCF_049056525.1 Leisingera coralii
CTCCGCCCTTCTTCTGGCCACAAATATCCCGGGGGAGGCCCAAAGGGCCGGGGGCAGAGCCACAAAACAAAAAAGACGCCGCAGAAAGCGGCGCCTTATCGTGTCATCCTTTGTTACTCGCAAGCATGTCCAAACCTGCAGCGAGATCCCGCCCCATGCCCGCCTTTTCCATGTGCAGGCGCAGACGCTGATTGTAGCCTCCAGGAGTGTTCAGTGCCTCGATCAGCTCTGCACACCCCGACTTTTCCAGGCTGCTGGCGATCAGAAGCCGAAGAAATGCTTCGCCCTGCACCTTGTCTTCACTCCGGCACCCCAGCCAACCCGCCGCGTCGTTCACCATGCGCGCGACCGGTGACAGCACAGCCTGGGCACACAGATAGGCGTCCAGTTCCGCCTCATCCTTCAAGGCAAATACTTTGTTCGCGGGGCCAAAGATTTGCTCGACCAGTCCAGTGTCTCCTAGCGCCATGATTGGTGAGCCGCCCTGTGCAATTCCCGGGAAAGGCATCATCACAGCCGCAGCGCGCGCCGGAGCCGTCAATACCGCCACCCGGTCCAGACCGGCGCCGGCCATGAAGGAGATCACCTGCTGATCCTCGCGGAACACCAGCCCGGAGAGGATGCCCTCAGCCGCCTCCGCCATCAGGCCAAGGAACACCACGTCGCTGGCATCGACCACCGCCTGGTTGCCGGCAACAGTGACGCCGCTGAATTCCGCGGCTAAAGCGGCTGATTGCACCTGGCTGCGCTCGGACACCGCGATCCGGTGCCCCTTGCCTGCAAGCCCCCGCACCACTGCCGAGGCGATGGTGCCGCATCCCAGAAACCCCAATCGCATATCAGATATCCTTCATCAGCCGCAGCGCATCATAGATCGCCGCATGTGTATTGCGCGCCGAGACCGCATCGCCGATGCGGAACAGCTGGAACCGGCCTGCCGGGTTGGTCACAACCGCCTGCGGGCGGCCCGCTATCAGCGCATCATGGTCCACCTCGCCGCGGTTTACTGCGTGTTCCTTGAGCGCAAAGTACAGATCATCCAGCGGCAGCGTGCCATAGTTCACCACCACCTGATCGTATTCCGCGTGATAGGTATGGTCACTGTAGTCAGTGCCTATAGCAGCGGTCAGCCGGTTGCCGCTGCGGGTGATACCCAGCAGGCGGCGGGCAACAGTGAAACTCACGTCCTTGTCCTGCAGAGCCCGCATATAGGGCACCAGATTCATGCCCATGATATCCGGTGCAAACGTCCGGTCCGGTGTCATCACCTCCACCCGGGCACCAGCCCCAGCCGCGGTTTCGGCCGCCATCAATCCGGGGTGATCGCCGCTTTCGTCATAGATCAGAACATGGCCCGCGGGTTTTACATTGCCTGAGATGATGTCCCAGCTGGACACCGCATGCGGCAGGTCTGCACCGGTTTCAAACAGCGCCATGTTCGGCATCCCGCCGGTCGCAACAATTACCACATCGGGGTCCAGGGCCATCACATCCACCGCCTCGGCCCAGGTATTGAAGCGGAACGAGACATCCCGGGCCGCGCATTGCGCCATGCGCCAGCCGATGATGCCGATCATCTCAGCCCGGCGCGGGTTCTGCGCCGTCAAGCGCACCTGGCCGCCCGGTTCAGCAGCCGCCTCGAAGACAGTCACATCATGGCCTCGCTCTGCCGCCACCCGCGCTGCCTCCAGCCCGCCGGGGCCGGCGCCGACGATCACCACTTTCTTGCGGGTCTCTGCCGGTGAGATTTCGTGGGGCATCGTGAGTTCGCGCCCGGTGGCCGCGTTGTGGATGCACAGCGCTTCCCCCGCCTGGTAGATCCGGTCCAGGCAGTAGGTAGCGCCGACACAGGGACGGATGTCGTCTTCGCGCCCCTCGATGATCTTCCGCACCACATGCGGATCCGCCATATGGGCGCGAGTCATGCCGACCATGTCCAGCAGACCGCTGGCAACCGCGTGGCGGGCAGTGGCCACATCGGGAATGCGGGCGGCGTGGAAGGTGGGCATGCCGGTGGCCTTCTTCACTTCACCCGCGAAATCCAGATGCGGCGCCGACTTCATGCCTTGCACCGGGATCACGTCGGTCATCGCAGGATCGGTGTGGATACGTCCGCGGATCACATTGAGGAAATCCACCATGCCGCTGTCCGCCAGGCGCCTGGAGATTTCGACCCCCTCATCAGGACTGATACCGCCTTGCTGCGCCTCGTCCGCCGTGTACCGCAGGCCGACGATGAAATCCTCCCCAACCCTGTCCCGGACTGCGCGCAGTACTTCGAGCGGCAAGCGCATCCGGCTGTCCAGCGACTGGCCGCCGTAAGGCCCGTCGAGATCATTGGTCAGTGGTGACCAGAACTGATCCAGCAGGTGGCCATAGACCTGCAGCTCGATCCCGTCCATGCCGCCTTCTTTCATCCGCTCTGCCGCATCGGCGAAATCGGAGATGATGCGGGTGATGTCCCAATCCTCAGCCAGTTTGGGAAAAGACCGGTGCGCGGGTTCGCGGTGCCGTGAAGAGCTGACCGACGGCAGCCAGTCACCCTTGTTCCAGCCGGTGCGGCGGCCCAGGTGGGTGAGCTGGATCATCACCGCTGCGCCGTGCTCATGCACTTGATCCGTGAGGTTGCGGATCCAGGGCACGACTTCGTCCTTGTAAGCCAGGATATTGTTGAACACCGGCGGGCTGTCGCGGCTGACCGCGGCCGAACCCGCTGTCATGGTCAGCGCCACACCCGCCTTGGCGCGCTCCGCATGGTAGGCCGCATAGCGTTCCTTGGGCATGCCGTCTTCCGGATAGGCAGGCTCATGGCTGGTGGTCATGATCCGGTTGCGAAGCGTCAGATGCTTCAGCTGGTAAGGCTGCAGCAGCGGATCCTTGGACATGGGTGTCTCCTGGCAAGGGGTTTTGGCTTGGCGGCGAGTCTATTTCCAATCTTGACACATATGTCGACAAAACTTTCACACCTGTCAAGAAAAGTTGCGCCTGCCTCGCACCGCTGCTATGGCTGGCGCATGGACACACAGGACATTTCCCGCCCGCGGCTGAGCGAAGAAGACTGGCTGGCAGCCGCCTATGAGGTGCTGACCGAGAGCGGTGTGGAAGCGGTGAAGGTGATGCCGCTGGCCAAGCGGCTTGGCGTATCGCGCACAAGTTTCTACTGGCATTTCAAGGACCGCGAAGAGCTGCTGGAAGCGATGGTTCGGCGGTGGGAGGAAAGGAATACTGGCAACCTTGTAGCCCGCACCGAAGCCTATGCCGAAAGCATTGCCGAGGCGATGTTCAACCTATTCGACTGCTGGATCGACCCGAACCTGTTTGATGCCCGGCTGGATCTGGCCATCCGAAACTGGGCGCGCAATGACAGCGGCCTGCAGGAAAGGCTTGATCTAGCGGATACCCGCCGCGAACAGGCCATGACAGATATGTTCATCCGTTTCGGCTATCCGGAGGCGGATGCGCTGATCCGCGCCCGGGCCATGATCTACACCCAGATCGGCTATATCTCGATGCAGGTGCACGAAAGCACGGAGTACCGGATTTCCCTGATGCCTGGCTGGATCGAGGTGTTCACCGGCACCCGCCCTGTGCAGCGGGACCTGGACCGGTTTCTGGCCCGGCACCGCTAACCACGACCGAGTTCCTGGTGCCCCATGCCTCCCAAGGCAGAAACACGCCCGCCCGCCGGGCAGGCATCACTGATGCCGGCGCGGCAGTTGGGCCAAGCGCCGCGCCTTTCAGGCGCGGCGCGGATCGCTTCGGGCCTTGCCCGAAGCGATACCTCTCATCAACGGCAGCAAACAGGCACCCTGCCCGCGAATGCCGCCGCCGCGCCGGGCGCCAGCCCGGCGCCACCAGTAAAAACGGGCGCGGAACTCCTGGTTCCGCGCCCGCCTTGTTTCATCAAGCATATTTGCCGGCTTATTCGGCCGCGATCTGCCCTTCGATCTTCTCGACCTTCACTGCCGAGAACTTGAACTCGGGGATCTTGCCGTAGGGGTCCAGCGCCGGGTTGGTCAGGATGTTGGCCGCCGCCTCGACATAGGCGAAGGGCACAAACACCATGTCCTCGGCAATCGCCCGGTCGGCGCGCGCCATGATCTCGATCGAACCGCGGCGGGTCGACAGGCGGATCATCTCACCCGGCTCGATGCCCATCAGCTTGAGCGTCCGCGGGTTGAGCGAGCAGTTCGCCTCCGGCTCCACTGCGTCCAGAACCTTGGACCGGCGGGTCATCGACCCGGTGTGCCAATGCTCCAGCTGGCGGCCGGTGGTCATGATCATCGGGTACTCCGCATCCGGTGCCTCATCCGGCGGGATCACCGAGGCCGGGGTAAAGCGGGCACGGCCCTCGGGGCGCGGGAAGCCGTCACCGAACACAATCGCCTGACCGGGGTCGGTCTCATGCAGCGACGGGTAGGTGATGGTCTCGGTTTCCAGACGCTCCCAGGTGATGTTGTTCAGGGACTTCATGTTCAGCTTCATCTCGGCAAAGACTTCGCTGACATCCTTGTAGTTCCACGGCAGGCCGATGCGCTGCGCCAGTTCGACAGTGACCTGCCAGTCCTCACGCGCCTCGCCCGGGGGCGGAACGGCGGGACGCACACGCTGCACCTGGCGGTTGGTGTTCGACACGGTGCCGTTCTTCTCGTAAAGCGCCGAGGCCGGCAGGATGATGTCGGCATAGTTCGCCGTCTCGGTCAGGAAGATGTCCTGAACGATCATCAGCTCCAGCTTGGCAAAGGCGTCCCGTGCGTGATCGGCATCCGGGTCGGACATCGCCGGGTTTTCGCCCTGGATGTACATGCCCTTAATGTTGCCGGCATAGGCCTCGTCCACGATCTCGGTCACGGTCAGGCCCTTCTCGTTCGAGAAGTCGCCGCCGCCCCAGACATCAGTGAAGCTCTTGCGGACATCATCCGAGGTCACGGTCTGATAATCCGGCAGGAACATCGGGATCAGGCCCGCGTCGGACGCGCCCTGCACGTTGTTCTGGCCGCGCAGCGGGTGCAGGCCGGCGCCCGGCTTGCCGACGTTGCCGGTCATCAGCGCGAGGCTGATCAGGCAACGCGAGTTGTCGGTGCCGTGGATGTGCTGGGATACGCCCATGCCCCAGAAGATCAGGCCCGCCTTGCCCTTGGCAAAGGTGCGCGCAACGCTGCGCAGCTGCTCAGGCGAGACGCCGCAGATTTCCGACATCTTTTCAGGCGTGAACTGCGCCAGATGCTGTTTTTCCGCTTCCCAATTCTCGGTGTACTTGTCGATGTACTCTTGGTCGTAGAGCTCCTCCTCGACGATCACACTCATGATCGCGTTCAGCATCGACACGTCCGCGCCCGGGCGGAACTGCACCATTTCGGTGGCAAACCGGCGCAGGCCGACGCCGCGCGGATCCATCACGATCAGCTTGCCGCCGCGCTTGGTGAACTGCTTGAAGTAGGTCGCAGCCACCGGGTGGTTCTCAATCGGGTTGGAGCCGATCACGATCGCCACATCGGCGTTTTCGATCTCGTTGAAGGTCGCGGTCACCGCGCCTGAGCCAACGTTTTCGATCAGCGCCGCAACAGACGACGCGTGGCACAGACGGGTGCAGTGGTCGACGTTGTTGTGCTTGAAGCCCTGGCGGATGAACTTCTGGAAGAGATAGGCCTCTTCGTTGGTGCATTTCGCCGAACCGAAGCCCGCAACCGATTTCGGGTTCTCGTCGCGCAGCTTCATCAGGCCTTTGGCGGCCAGATCCATCGCCTCTTCCCAGGATGCTTCGCGGAAATGGGTCGACAGGTTGCCCGGATCGACGTTCAGCCCCTTGGCCGGCGCGTCATCGCGGCGGATCAGCGGCTTGGTCAGCCGGTGCGGGTGGTGGATGTAGTCAAAGCCAAAGCGGCCCTTGACGCACAGGCGGCCTTCATTTGCCGGGCCGTTGATGCCCTCGACATACTTGACCTGGCCGTCCTTGACCTTGAGCGAGACCTTACAGCCGACGCCGCAGAACGGGCAGACGCTTTCGGTCTCGGAGTCATAGTCCTTGCTGTCGCCAACCTGGTTTTCATCCATCACGGTGGCGGGCATCAGCGCGCCGGTCGGGCAGGCCTGCACACACTCACCGCAGGCCACACAGGTGGACTGGCCCATCGGGTCGGCGATGTCGAAGGTCGGATAGGCATCGTGGCCGCGGCCTGCCATGCCGATCACGTCGTTCACCTGCACTTCGCGGCAGGCGCGCACGCACAGGCCGCAGGAGATACAGGCGTCCAGGTTCACCTTCATGGCAACGTGGCTGTCGTCCAGCAGCGGAATGCGGCCTTCTTCCAGCTTGGGGAAGCGGCTTTCGGTGACGCCGTTCAGCTCCGCCATGTCCCACATGTGGGAGGATTTGTCGTGCGCCTCTTCCCTCTTGGGCTGGTCAGCAACCAGCAGCTCCATCACCATCTTACGGGCATTTTCGGCGCGCGCGTTGTTGGTGGTGACAACCATGCCCTCAGCGGGTTCGCGGATACAGGAGGCGGCCAGTGTGCGCTCGCCCTCGATCTCAACCATGCAGGCGCGGCAGTTGCCGTCCGGGCGGTAGCCCGGGGCCGGCTTGTGGCACAGGTGCGGAATCTTCAGCCCGCGGCCGTTGGCGACTTCCCAGATGGTCAGGCCCTTGTCCGCCGTGACCTGTTCGCCATCGAGTGTGAATGTGACTTTATCGCTCATGGCTCAAACCTCCTCAGGGAAGTGTTTCATGGTCAGGCGGATCGGGTTCGGCGCAGCCTGGCCCAGGCCGCAGATCGAGGCATCGACCATTGCGGTGCTCAGCTCTTCCAGCAGGCCCTGATCCCACTTCTTCTCGCTCATCAGCTTGACGGCTTTCTCGCAGCCCACCCGGCAAGGGGTGCACTGGCCGCAGCTTTCGTCCTCGAAGAAGCGCAGCATGTTCAGCGCCGCGTCGCGGGCCGAGTCCTGATCGGACAGCACCACCACGGCAGCGGAACCGATGAATGTGCCATGCGGTTGCAGCGTGTCGAAGTCGAGCGGAATGTCATTCATCGACGCAGGCAGCAGGCCCGAGGAGGGGCCGCCCGGCTGATACGCCTTGAAGGCGTGGCCATCCAGCATTCCGCCGCAGGCTTCGATGATGTCGGTGATGGTGGAGCCGGCGGGCAGCAGATGCACGCCCGGGTTCTTCACCCGGCCCGACACCGAGTAGCTGCGCAGGCCCTTGCGGCCGTTCTTCTCAACCGAATTCAGGCACTCCGGGCCTTCGCGGTTGATCTTGCAGACCCAGTAGAGGGTCTCGACGTTGTGGACGAGGGTCGGGCGGCCAAAGACACCCACCTGCGCCACAAACGGCGGACGGTGGCGCGGCTCACCGCGCTTGCCTTCGATCGACTCGATCATCGCGCTTTCTTCACCGCAGATATACGCCCCTGCCCCGCGGCGCAGGTCGATGTAGCCTTCCTCGACGATGCCAGCATCTTCCAGCGCTTTGATCTCGCGGCGCAGGATTTCCAGCACCGCCGGATATTCATCGCGCATGTAGATAAAGGCTTTCTCGGCCTCGACCGCCCAGGCGGCGATCAGCATGCCTTCCAGGAAGACGTGCGGGGTGCGCTCCAGGTAGTAGCGGTCCTTGAAGGTACCCGGCTCGCCCTCGTCGCCGTTCACGGCCAAGTAGCGCGGGCCTTCGTTGGCGCGGACAAAGCTCCATTTGGTGCCGGACGGGAAGCCGGCGCCGCCAAGGCCGCGCAGGCCGGCTTCCTTGACTTTCGCCTGAACCGCTTCCCAGTCGCCATTGGCGCGCAGGTCTTTCAGCGTGGCATAGCCGCCTTCAGCCTCATAGGCCGCAATGGTTTCATACTCAGGCACGTGTGCATGGGTGTCGTCTGCCGCAATCGCTGCTTCCACCTTTTCGACGGTCGCGTGATCGATGTGGTTGTGGCCGATTTCAAGCACCGGTGCGGTGTCGCAGCGGCCCATGCAGGGCGCGCGCAGCACGCGGACTTGGCTTGCGTCCAGACCGTCTTCCAGCGCTTTCTGCAGCTGCTGGGCACCGGCCAGTTCGCAGGACAGCGAATCGCAGACCCGGATGGTCAGCGCCGGCGGCGGGGTCTCGCCTTCCTTCACCACATCGAAATGGGCGTAGAAGGTGGCCACCTCATAGATCTCTGCCTGGCCGGTCCGCATCTCCTCGGCCAGCGCCCGGATATGCGCCGCGCTGAGGCAGCCGTATTTATCCTGAATCAGGTGCAGGAACTCGATCAAGAGGTCACGGTTGCGCGGGCGGTCCCCCAGCAGTTCCTGAACCTCGCTCAGCGCAATGTCGTCAACCTGGCGGCCTTTGGGCGTTTTGCGGCCCTTGCCTTTGCCGGACTTCCATACGCCCTTGCTATCATCCAATGGTGCCATGGGATCCTCCAGTCAGCACGTAATTCACTCCGAAATGCCATCAAGAATGAATATCGTCAAATCTGGAAATTGGATTGCACGATAAGCATTGCTTATCACGCCATTTGCGGCATCCCATCGTCCACAAACGTCGCAATCACCTCTTTCAATGCCTGAACCGTGGTCAATTCCGGTTTCCTGTCCAGAGTCGCGATGCAAATAGGCCGCGATTGTTCCGGCTCGATCAGCGAGAGAACCCGGGTTCCGCCCAGATCGCCCAAGGCCTGCATCAGCGCCCGCGGCAGAATCGTCGCCGCAGAACCTTCGCGCGCCAGCACCATCGACGCCATGAAGCCGTTGGACTCGGACACGATATCAGGCCTCAGTTCCAGGTCGGCAAAGATCCGGTCCAGAATGCGGCGGTTCTGCATCTGCTGGTCCAAGAGGCTCAGCGGCAGTTCAGCAGCCTCGGCCCAGCTGATCGTCCCGCCGCGGCCCGCCACCATCTCTTCAGGCGCCAGCAGAACATAGCTTTCTTCATATAGCGGCTGCACTGTCACCAGATCCCGCCCCATGCTCTCAGCGTAGGTAATTCCAGCGTCAATTGTACCATCATAGAGGCGCTGCTGAATAGACAGCGATGTGGTGACCTCCACCTGGGCCAAAATCCGCGGATACGCCTGGTGCACCTGGTCCACCAGCTGCGCGGCCCAGGCGGTGGCGGTCGGCACCACCCCCAGCACCAGCGTGCCGGTCACCTCGCCGCGGGAGGCTGCGATCTCCTGCTCCAGTGCCTTGGCATCATCCAGGATCGAGCGCGCCCGGCGCACGATCATCATGCCCTCTTCGGTCAGCCCCTGAAAGCGGTTGGCACGGCGCACGATGGACAGGCCCAGCCGCTCTTCCAGGTTGCGGATTCGCATGGAAAAGGCCGGCTGCGACATGCCGCAGTCGGCGGCTGCTTTGGCAAAATGCTGATGCCGCGCCAGCGCGGTCAGCAGCTGAAGGTCCTTGAGCTCGATCATGGCAGCACCTTACGCCGCCGCCGCTGGGCCCCGCAATGGGGCCCGCCGCGCCGTCACTCCTTGTCTGGCGCTTCTGCCTGGTGCGCTGCTGCCCCGTAAAGTTCAACCAGCTCATCCAGCACATCAGCGGCCCCTTGAAGCCGCCCGGCCAGCTCAGAGCGTCCTTCGAGCGCCTGGGTCAGCAAACGTTCACGATGGCCGTGCAGCTTATCCGCCAGCTGACCTCCCTCGTTAGTCAGACTGTAGGTGACTCCTGAGCGGCCAGCCCCCTGTTTGCGGGTCAACCCAGCCGACGCCAGCTTGCGCAAGGAATACTGGATATTCGGAATATCCACGCGGTTTGTCGCGCGGGCCAGTTCCTTGATCGATTTGGACCGCCTGCCGCTGCCGATCAGAAGCAGCAAGGTGATTTCGGCTCCGGCCAGAGACACGCCGCCGGCCTGTTCCAAACACCCGGCCTGCCACCGGGTCAGGCCTTCACCGGCCCGCTGCAGCGCCAGCTCCAGCTGGTGCAGCCGGTCAGCAGCCGGAACTGCTGTCAGATATGAAAACGGGGAAGGATTCACTTTGTTGTCCAAAGAACAGCTCCGATAATAAAATTGGCGGCCACAGCGGGCACAAAAACTGCGGATCAAAATATGCGAAGAACCTGTACGCCCTCACCGGCAGGGGAATGCACGCAATGCTCGCGGCAAATGGAGGCGCCGGCCCCTTATTGAAAATTCATCTCAAATTGCCCTCAACTTATCCTGCCAATCCCTCCGGACTTCAATACCCGGCGACGTGATCTGCTAGGGTCAGGACTCATAGCCAATAGATGACGGTTGCAGCGAGTGCGATAGCGGACAGAAAGGCCTTCGGGCATCTGTCGTATCGGGTCGCCACGCGCCGCCAGTCTTTGAGCCTGCCGAACATGATCTCGATGCGGTTGCGCCGCTTGCAGCGGCGCTTGTCGTAATTCACAGGCGTCTTGCGCAGTTTTCGACCCGGGATACAGGCGCGTATCCCTTTGTCTTTCAACGCCTCTCTGAACCAGTCAGCGTCGTAGCCGCGGTCCCCGAGAAGCCACTCGACATCCGGAAGGCTGCTGAGCAGAGCCCGCGCGCCTATGTAGCCGCTGACTTGCCCGGCAGTGACGGACAAGCTGAGTGGTCGGCCATGGCTGTCGCAGATCGCGTGCAGCTTCGTGTTCATGCCACCCGTTTTCGGGGATTTTTATCCCCCCGGATCAAATCTTGATCCCTCAAACTCCGGCCAATCAGGCGGCCGCGCCCCCCTTTTTCACGCCCATGCTGGTCGCTGTCCGGTGGGCCTTGAGGTAGGTCGCGTGGATCATCACGGTCTTCTCTTCGCCATGCCCGGCAGCCAATCCAGCCATCCTCTGCGCGAAGATGCCTTTGTCGCTCCACCGCTTCCACCGATTATACAACGTCTTGTGGGGACCGTATTCAGCAGGAGCGTCGCGCCATCGCAACCCATTACGATTGATGAAGATAATCCCACTCAACACACGACGGTCATCGACACGCGGCTTGCCGTGGGACTTCGGGAAATAGGGCTCCAGGCGCGCCATCTGCGCGTCCGTAAGCCAGAAGAGATCAGACATGCTCACCGCTCGTTTTTCGAACCGTGAATCACGCTGCCAGAAGGAAATCAATGGGTCCTGAGCCTAGCGGCAGAACCCTGTCGCCTGGGGCAGTTGCTCTGTCCATCCTGCCATAATCCGGTGAGTGGCATTGGCGGCAGGTGAACCTGCCGCTTTTTCTTGAGCCAGCGGGATTTGGACAAGCCAAACGCCGCCGGCCGTTAGGGTGAGGGCGCCGCCCTCCCCCTCGGGCAATCCTATTAGACAGGGCCGTGTCCTCGGCTGCGCCTGCGGGCCGCACCAACCCTGTCGAATAGCATTGCCTCGTCCCCTCCCGCGTTCGCCACGTGTCAGATCAGCAGGAACAGGCGGCTTCGCCCATTGAACCTGCAAATCAGCCCTGATTTTCCGGAAGGAAGTCAGATTAAACGTAACAGAACACGCGAGCTGAAAACGGGAAGTGGGTCAGCAATCTGACGGAAAGGTCAGTTTTACTTGGCATTCTACAGGAAGGAAGTGGCGGACCGAGGAGGATTCGAACCCCCGACCCCTTGATTCGTAGTCAAGTACTCTATCCAGCTGAGCTATCGGTCCACTGCGGCGGGGTTTAATCATAGCACCGGGGAGTCGCAACCCCAAAAGACAGCTGTCACCGAATTTCTTAACCTGCAGGCCGGCCCGATGCCCCAGCCCCTTCACACGCCAAGGCTGGCCGGAAAT
>NZ_JBHUPT010000095.1:0-17999 GCF_049056525.1 Leisingera coralii
GTTTAATCATAGCACCGGGGAGTCGCAACCCCAAAAGACAGCTGTCACCGAATTTCTTAACCTGCAGGCCGGCCCGATGCCCCAGCCCCTTCACACGCCAAGGCTGGCCGGAAATGTGTTATAAGTCTGAAGCTGCGCTTTTCCGGTCAGCTCTGGCATCTGGAAAGGCGCGTGTTGCAAACCAAAGGGGGCGGCAGATGCCGGACCGGAAATCAGAAGGTTTTCAGCTCCGGCCGCTGGAAACAGCGGACCTCGCAACAGCCGCAGACTGGCTTCAGAACATTGCCGACCTGGCACGTTTCGACCGCTCAACGCGCATTCCTCTGACCGCGTCCGGAATTGAACAGGCCTGGGGCCCCATTGGCGACGCCGGGGCAAATGCCGGCAAGTGCTGGTTTGCCCTCACCGAGGAAGGCGGGGAGCTGTGCGGTATCGCGGGCCTCGAGAACATCTCTGCGGTGAACCGTGATGCCGTTATTGCGATGTTAATTGAAAAATCCAGGCGCAGACAGGGCATCGGCATCCGGGCCATGGCTCTGCTTCTGGACTTTGCCTTCCGGCAGATCGGGCTAAAT
The DNA here is from genome assembly GCF_049056525.1 of Leisingera coralii. Lineage (NCBI taxonomy): Bacteria > Pseudomonadati > Pseudomonadota > Alphaproteobacteria > Rhodobacterales > Roseobacteraceae > Leisingera > Leisingera coralii. The sequence continues at coordinate 576 of NZ_JBHUPT010000095.1, forward strand.
CGCGTTACATCGTACTACCGGGCCGACAATACCCGCAGTGAACAGCTGACAGCGCGTGCGGGCTTTGCAACCGAAGGCAGGATGCGGGCGGCATGGTTCGCAGAAGGCCGGTTTTTTGACATGATTACTGTCGGCCTCCTGCGGGAGGAATGGGACGCCAGCCGCAAAGCGCTGGCGCAGGAACTCGGCGCCAGCCCGCGTGTCAGCTTCCGTGGTGCAGAGGCTGACGGATGGGTCTGGCCGCCCGGTCCGGCAAACCCGCCGGCAGAATGAGCGGCGAAACCAGCGGCCCCAATACGCACTCACAGGAGGAGGACAGCTTGTGAGCGGCCATAGCGAGACAACAACGGTCCGGCGCCAGCTTGGTGCGGTGCTGTTTGCCGACGTCGTCGGCTATGCCCGGCTGATGGGCAATGATGAGATCGACACGTACAGTGCCCTGAAATCCCTCCTGGAACAGCTAGAGGCGGCCTGCCAGGCGCATGACGGGCAAGTGGTGGCTGTCCGTGGCGACGGGGTTCTGGCCCTGTTTGAAACTGCCACCAATGCCGTGGAGTTTGGCGTCGAGCTGCACCGCATTGCTGAACAGAGCAACAACGCACGGCCGGAGGACCAGCACCTCCGGTTCCGCGCCGGTGTGCATATGGGTGAAATCCTGGTCGATGACCGCGGCATCCACGGGGATAACGTCAACATTGCCGCACGGCTGCAGGAGATCGCCGAACCGGGCCGGGTCTTTGTCAGCGCATCAGTCTATGAGCAGATCCGAAACCGGCTGCGCTTCGGGTTCGAATTCCTTGGCCCGCAGCGGCTCAAGAACATTGCCGAACCGGTCGCGGCCTATTGCGTCCGCAGCGAAGTTGCAGGTGCGACAATGGCTGCAACCCGGCGCCCGGAGACCCAGCCCGCGCACCGCCCGCCGCCCGGCATCCCTTCGGTGGCCGTGCTGCCCTTTACCAGCCTGGGCGGCGACCAGTCCGACAGCTGGTTTGCCGACGGGCTGACAGAAGACATCATCCTGAACCTGTCCAAGTTCAAGAACCTCTTTGTCATTGCCCGCAATTCCGCCTTCTTTTTCAAGGCCAGCACCATGCCGCCACAGGAGGCCGCACGGGAATTGGGGGTGCGCTATGTTGCCCGCGGCAGCGTCCGGCGGGCGGCCGCCCGGATCCGAATCGCCATTGAACTGATCGATGCGGAGACCGGCCGCACCATCTGGGGGGAACGGTACGACCGCAATATCGACGACATATTTGCCATCCAGGACGAGGTGACCGACGCCATCGTGGCCGCAACCGCCGTGCTGATCGAGGCCCAGGAACGCATGCGGATGGCGCAGACGGCACCTGCCGACCTGGCCGCCTATGGTTACGTGCTGCGCGGTCAGCAATATATCTTCCGCTACACGCGGCAGGACAACCGCGAAGCACAAACCCTGTATGAGCGTGCCCTGGCCCGCGACCAGGACTATGCCCGAGCCTCTGCCGCGCTCTCCCGGACACTGAATATCGATTGGCGCTATTCCTGGGCCAAGGATGCCGAGCACGCGCTGGACACAGCATTGTCCTATGCGCAACGTGCGGTGGAGCTGGATCCGACCGACGCCCGCGGTTTTGGCGAGCTGGGCTTTGTGCATCTGTACCGCAAAGAGCATGATGCGGCGATCGGTGCCTACCGGCGCGCCTTGGCGCTGAACCCGAATGATGCAGACCTGCTGTCGGACTACGCCGATGCGCTGGCCCATTCCGGTGATAACGAAGCCGCAATCGGAAACCTGCAGCAGGCGATGCGGCTCAACCCTTATTTTCCAGACCAGTACCTGTGGCACTTGGGCGGCGCCTATTACAATCTCAAGCAATATGATGCAGTCATCGATACGCTGACGAAGATGAACAACCCGACCGAAGGCCAGCGCATGCTTGCCGCCAGCTATGCGCAGCTGGGCAAGATGGACCAGGCCCGCGACATGGCGGCCAGGCACCACGAGGCGCACCCGAATTTCTCGCTGGAACGCTGGGCCAAGGTGCAGCCCGACCGGCTCGAAGAGGACACCCAGCATTTCGTCGAAGGGTTGAAGAAGGCAGGTTTCTGACGAGGGCCGCCCGGCTTGCAGTCAAGGCCGCACTGTAAAGGTCGCGTTTGCCGCTGCCAAAAAACTAGCCTTGTTCAAGCGGCGGCGTCAGTCGCCAGAACCGCGGGCCTTGGCACCGCTGACCTTGGCGCCGCTTACTTTTGCACCGCTGACTTTGGCCCCGCTCACCTTGGCGCCGCTGACCTTGGCGCCGCTGATGGCAGGCCCGGTATCGGAATAAACATCCAGCAGAACCTGCTCAAACATGCCGGTCATCAAGTCCATGCGGATGGTGAAATCGGCCTTATCATATTCCCAGTACATGACATCAGCTGACATCTGGAAATCGGCAGCCGCCACGCCGGACTTGGACGGATCCAGCGGCGCCGTTGAAAGCCCCCCGCAATCGGTGAAGGCGTCTCTGCCCTTGCCATGCACCAGCAGGATCACCGGTTCCGGCAGCTGGTAGAAGGTGCCTTCATAGGCAAACCCGTAGATCCGGGCAAATCTCGGATCCTTCTTGTCCGCGAGCTGCCTGGCCAGGAATCCGTTGCCAGCCCGCCGCCCCTTGCGGTTCACCTTCTTGATTTTCAGGTCTTCGACCAGCCGTCCGAACAGTAACACTTCTGAAAAACTGAGTAACGTCTCTGCCACCTTACTCACTCCTGTGGCTATGGAACACACACCAGAAGATCTTCTCGCAATACCCCGGCCCCAAAACGTGCAGGCCTCATTTCCGGAAAAGTCCCCCTAAGGCAGAAATTAACACAGGATGAATAGAATTTACAGCTTACCGGCAAATCACACGCCGGGCACGCGTGTCCGCACCGAATGCGCGTGGCTGTCCTCGTCCGCCTCGGCCAGGCGCGGTCCGGCCTGAAACAGGCCAATCCCGCGCATCCTGAAGTTGCCTTCGATGATCGTATAAAAAGCGCCTCCGGTTGTTTCGCGGTCAACGGCCAGCAGCGCCTCACCGACTGCGGCATAGGTGAGGGTTTCCGCCTCCAGCATGCTCCAGGCTGCCGCCAGGTAGGCGCCCAGGAAATCGCGTGCTTCCAGCAAAGCGATGCGGAACCCCTCGGGATCAAGGGCGTAGCGCGCATCAAACAGCGCCTGCATGACATCGCTGTAATAGGGAGTGTCCTCCAGCTGGTCGGACAGATCCTCCATTTCCGACGTGATCAGCCCATGCACCAGCAGCCTTTCGTGGAAGATATCGACGAGGATATCGAACATCGCGCCGGTCAGCGGTTCCGACAATGCATGCTCGCTGCTCCAGCCCCGCGCGAACTCCTGCAAAGTCCTGGTATTGGCCGCCATCCGGATCTGGGCATTGCCGGCAAGCTCAGCGAAGCGGTTCAGCTGATTGAAGGTGTACAGATTACCCCTGGTGCTCTCCAGCAGCTCCTCAACCACAGAACCGAAATGCAGCGAGGCGATCAGCGCCACCATGTCCGCCGCGGATTCGTGAAACCCGTAATATTCTCCCGGCACATCCTCGGACAGCGGCATTCCAATAATGCTGTAGATGATTGCATGGCCAACCTCATGCGCGACCACGTCGAAGTTCAGGCTGTAGGCGCGGTATTCGCCGCCGTGCTCGCTGGTGCCGCCGGTTTCCAGAAAGCCCCAGCCGATGTGTGCGTTGTCCAGGCTCGGCAGCAGGGACAGTTCCAGCCGGTCATAGTCGCGGGCGAAATGCCAGGGGATCGGATGCCCGAAGTATTCTTCCCATACATCCAGGGTGAAATGGGCGGAGGCAAACAGATGCGCCGCCTCGAAACCGGGGTCTGAGGGCGGGATGTGGATAAAGTGGCCATCTTCATCCGGTTCCGGCGGCGGATGCACCTCACCGTGCCAGGGCGGCAGGTACATCCCCGGCCCGTCAGGTCCCGGGACGATGGCGCCAAAGGGAATGGTCTTGCCCATCGGATTAACCACATACATCCGCGGCCCCGACGGTCCCGGCCCCAGTGAGCCGGGGGGCGCGGAAATCTCAACCAGTTCCAGCTCCGGCTCCGCCGTCCGGAACGGAGACTGCGGAAACAGCAGAAAGCGCGTTCCCGGCGCTTCCTCCGCCATTTCATAAGGGTCGTCCATGCGGTCCTCCCGTCCTGCGGGGGCCTTGCCGATTGCCCTGCCTACTTCCGGTCTTTTTGCGCCGGCCGTGTTTTGCACCCCTGATGATACATGAATTCACGCTGGATCAGCTCAAAGAATTCATCACGGCCGCGGCAGCCAAGTGACTCCAGGTATTCGTCCAGCCTGTCCGGGATGTCCCGCTGAAGCAGCGTTTCAAAGTACCAGACCGTCAGTGGCAGACGCTCCGGCTCGGGCACGGGCCCGGACGGCGGGTTTTGCGCCTCCAGGCAGCGCTCCTTTGACACGGCTCGCGACTTCAGTCCGGAATAGGCGCCCGCCTGCCGCAGTTCCGCCAGCAGATGCGGGGCCAACTGGCCGTTCAGGGTGCCCGCCACGGTCCCAGTAAGGGCCGCTTCACCCAGCCAATCCTCATAGGCCGCCGCGGACAGCCCGTTGCCCTTCAGCCAGCGGCGCAGGCTGCTGCTGCTGAACAGGCCCAGCGCCTCGCGGTGCGCCGACATTTGCGCCGCCAGCGTTTCCCGTTCCACTGTGCGGCCTTGTTTGCCGGCCTCCTGCAAGGCCAAGTGGCGCAAGAGCGCGCGGGTCCGGAACTCCTCATAGCGTTCAGGGTCCAGCCGCAGCTCATCCAGAACCCGCCGGTCCTCCGCCTGCAAACGGTGCGCCTCCGCCTCGATACGCCGGACCAGTGCCTGCCAGGCCAGCGTGCGCTCAACTTTTTGCGGCGATGCCAGCCCGGGTTCGCGCCCGCCATTGAGATACGCCGCCATTTGCACCAGCATTTCCCGCGCATCATCCCGCTTGGCATCCACCCGCCCGGATTTCAGCCAGGCTTTGAACCCATCGCACCAGGATGCAGCCTGGAAATCCGCCAGGATCTGATCCCAGACCCGGTGCTGGTAAAACCGCGCATTGGCGGCGTCCAGCAAGGCCGCCGCCTGATCCGCGTCCAGCACCGCCTCGCTGGCGGCTCGCGCAACCGTAGCCCGGATAGAGACCATCGGTTCGCTTAGCGGCGCAAAGCCCAGTTCCTCCGGGCTGTGCAGCACTGCCACCTCATCGTCGTCAATTACCGAGCCATTGGCGTAGGCCTCATAAATCCTGCCCACGCCTATCATACCGAAAGCAGACAGCTCAGCCGCTCGCAGCGCCCCCATGCTGGCACTGCCGAACACCGCGATGCCCTGCTCCAGCGCCCAAAGGATTTCCTTATGCCAGACGGAGGGCACACCTTCGAAATACCCGTCTATCAGGCCAATGGCCTTTGCCCCGTGCCGGGCAACCCTGTAAATGTCGCCCTGGCCGGCCGGGGGCAGAACCGTTGCCTCAAAATATACTTCCACCTCGTCTGCCCGGATCGTCGGGCCAGCAAAGACCACCGCTGTCATGACAAAGCCTCCCGCGCCGCGAGTGCCCGCGGTCCCGGTACAAAATCAGGATCGTCATGCGGTGCCTCCAGCCCCGGGATCACAGCACGTACCACCGCGACATCCAAGCCTGGACGGGACAGATCCACTGTCAGAGCCTGCCGAATACCGGCTCCGGCCAGCCTGCCCAGAAGCCAGGACAAGTCTTCCTCAAAGGATGGTGACGAAAAGTCCGGGCACTCCTCAAAACGGGCAGTTGCCACTGTCTGGTCCAGCAGCCGCCGTACAAATTGCGTGCGTTCAGTGGACGCCTGCGCCGTGAACTCCTCCGGGTCCAGGTCGTCGCGGGCGCCGGAGATATAGGTCAGCCGCGTCTGCGCCGCCTCCGTCAGTGCCCGCAGCAGAGCAATGCCCCGGTCCGGATGGCAGCCGCTGCCGATCCCGATATGCCCGGGCCGCGCCCCGTGCTCGCAGATCATGCAATGAAACGCCGCCACGCCGATGTCCGAGGTGATGTTCCAGATACCTGCCTGCAGGCCTGCTCTCTCAAACCGTTCCAGCGCTTCGCGGCAGCGCGGGTCCTCGATTGCCGCCGGGTCAATCCGCGCGCCTGGTGAAACCTGGTGCCACAGGGTGATCGCATCCCGTTCGATCACTTCGCAGATGGCGTGGCATGTGGCCTCTGCCAGGCTGTTGCCGGAGGCGAGCCCGTTTGTCGTGCGCGGAAAGGCCCCCTGCCCGCCTAAAGGCCGGCCCGTATAGTCGGTGTCCACCATTTCAAAGGGCAGCCAATGCGGCTGCCCTGAGACAAGATCCTCGCCCTCCACCCACAGCATCGGGCCGTGGGGATCAAAGCTGCCGCCTGTCACCCGCGGCAGGCGCTCGACATCGGCGACCAGTGCCTCCTTCTGGAGGTCGGCGTAACTGGCCACGCGCAACGGCCGCGCGATCCGCTCGGCGTGCCAGGTCTCGACCGCCTCCATCACGCCCGAGGCCTGCGCCGCCTCCAGCGTCAGCCCCTTGCCCAGCGCCACTGCAACGGAGCGGGAATTCGGCCGCGTCACCATCACCGTTGGCAGGCCAACCCGGTCCAGTCCGGTCAGATTGGCGATGCGGGTGATGCCCATCTCAGCAAGATGCGGTCTGACGGCTGCCAGCGTCTGCGCCGGATCGCACAGCCGGTGGGTATCCAGCACATATCCTTTCTGCTGCGCCTTTGGCATGGGCAGGCCTCACTGTCATGACCGCCGCGGATGATCTGCCGGCAGCAACCTGGCAGCCGGCACGCTGTGTTCAAGGATGCTGGATTGAGTGTTTCGGGTCAACAAAACCGCCTTTGCCGCCGTTTCGCGGTTCAAAGCCAAGTCACTGCTGCGGCTGAAAATCAAACACCGGTACAAAACTGGCTGGCGCCAAAGACTGCTCCAGAAGATCAGCACCAATCGTGTTCTGATCGAAAACCATGATCTCAGGCCCTGCATGTTTCACACGCAACTTCCCCTCGATTGCCCGGACAGCCATTTCAACTGCCAGCCGCCCCTGAAGAACGGGAAAGTCCGTCGGCGCCGCAATTATACGCTCGCGCAGCACGCCCCGGTAAACGGCGTGGGTCATGTAGTCAGAAACCACCTGCACCCTGCCTTGCAATCCCCGCGCACGCAAGACCGAGACGGCGGCCTGGGCTGCCGGTGCGGATCCGGCGATGTAGTCGAGATCCCCGACCTCATCCAGCGCCTCCTCAACCAGCCGCACCTGAATTTCCCGGCCAGTGTCTCCGTATTTTGTCACCGCAACTACCGCCGAACTATCCTCCAGCGCCGCGCGAAAGCCCTGTTCCACAAACTTCACCCAGCCCGCTTTCTCTGGCCCCGGGAACCAGGCAACTTTTACCGGCGCAGTGCCCTTGGGATGACGCTCTGCGATGACCCGTCCTGCCACGGCCCCCATGTCCGTCCAGGACACGCCCACCTTGGCAGTGATCCCGGCATCCGCAATGTCGTTCACCGCAGCAATCACCGGAACCGAAGCCGAGATCCGTTCAACCGTGCTGGTGAGCCCGCCGAACGACACCGTGCCAAGGATCAGCGCATCCGCCCCCGCGGCCACGCAATCTTCCACTTGACGGATCTGCCGTTGCAGATTGGGATAGCCCCCCGCCTCGACCAGTTGGAAGGAGACGCCCAGCCGAGCCGCCTCAGCGACCATGCCGTAATTGACGCTGAGCCAGTAGGCGTCTTTCAAATGCGGGTAAGCAACGCACAACCGCCACGCTTGAGCGGCCTTTTCCAGCGGGTGGTAATCCGCCGCGGCATAGCCGCTTTCATAATCGAACGGGGTTCTGGGCATCTGCAGGCGCCAGGAATCCGCGGCTGCCGGTGTGCAAAGCACCGCAAGTACGAAGAACCAGACTGCGCGCATGAAAACTCCTTCCTGCCGCCGAAGATAGGCAGCGGGATACAAAAGGGAAATTCAAAATTGCACCGCAAGCGAATGCGCGCGAAAGTTCGGGGATGTTTGGAAAGCTCGGACTCGGCGGTAAATTGAGCCTCGCATTCATCGTCATTGCGGGCCTCCCGACCCTTGCCGGCATCCTTGGGCTGATCGAATTGAGGACGCTTGCGCACCGCCAGGCAGAGGTGATCAGCCAGACCATTCCCGCCATCGCCGAGGTGCGCGGCATGGCGGAGGAAAGCACCCGCATCATCGCGATTGCCCCCGAACTGGCTGCAGTTTCCTCGCAGGCTGAACGGGAAAACCGTGCCCGCTTTCTGGCGGATCAGGTTGAGGCTCTGACCCGGCGGCTGGACGCGCTGGAGCAGGCGGGCGGAACGGGCTCGGCGCGGCTGCGGGCAACAGTGACCGATGCCGCCCGCGTGCTGTCCCTTTTGAACAATCTGGTTGAGGCCCGCATTTCCCTGCACGGGGAGTTTAAGCAGCTCGCTGAGCACAACCTGACGGCTGCGAACAATCTGCTCAGCATGGCAGATACCCTGGTGGCCAATGCCGAGATGGGCACCACCGCAGTGATCTCCAGCCTTTACGGCCCCGGATCCTCCCCGGCTGAAGAGCAAGCACGCACCGACACGCTGGACAAACTGATCGAGGTCGACCTGTTCCAGCTGGGGCTGATGTTCGAGCTGCGCTCGCAGACAGCGGAAATCGGGCTGCTGATCAACCGGATCGAAGACGCCGCCAGCGAAACCGAGCTGGGCGAGATTGAGGCGTCGCTCATCAGCCGCCTGCGGATCGTTGCACGCCGGGTCAAGGCCATTCGCGACCCCGGCCGGCGCCAGCAGGCCGAAGGCTACGCTGCGCAATTGCAGAGTGTTCCGGATGCCGAAACAGGGCTTTTCGTGCTGCGGGACCGTATTCTCGCCACCGAAAACCGCATAACCGCCCTCAAGCAGGAACTGCAGAACACGGCGCTGCGCCTGGGCGACGAAGCCGCTTCCGTGGCTGATCAGGCGCAGGCCCGTGCAATCCGGTCGGGCAATGACGCCGCATTCGACGTGCAGCAGGCACAGCTGCGCAACGGCTTTGCCGCAGCTGCCGGCTTTGTGTTGTCGCTGGCGGTGCTGTGGTTTTATGTGCGCGGCAGCATCACCCGCCGCCTCAACCGGCTCTCCGGCACCATGGCGGCGCTGATGCGCGGCCAGCTGGACCACCCGGTGCGGCCTAGGGGCCGGGATGAGATCGCCCGCATGGAGGGGGCCGTCGAAGTCTTCCGCCAGCAAGCAATCGAAAAGCTGGAACTGGAACGGGTGCGGGACCGCAACGAACAGGAGCTCAGGGAGCACCGCAACAACCTGCAAACCCTGGTGAATGAGCAGACCGAACGCCTACGGGAGGAGGTCGAAGCCCACGACGAAGCGCGGCAAAAGGCGGAGGCGGCCGATCAGGCGAAATCCGAATTCCTCGCCATGATGAGCCACGAAATCCGCACACCGATGAACGGGGTGCTGGGGATGCTGCGCAGCCTCTCGGACGATGGCCTGCCCCCGCCGCAGATGGAACGGCTGCGGGCAGCGCTGACTTCCGGCCAGAACCTGCTGAAAATCCTGAACGACATCCTGGACTACTCAAAAATCGAAAGCGGAGCGCTGAAGCCTGAGATCACAACCTTTTCGCTGCGCGAACTGGTGACCGACATTGTCGTGCTGTTACGGCCCGGTGCCGATACCAAGGGCGTCCACCTCTGGCTCGACGCGCCTGAAGCTGTGCCTGATGTAGTGCAAGGCGACGCCGCCAAGCTGCGGCAGATCCTGTTCAACCTCCTGTCCAATGCGCTGAAATTCACTGATGCGGGCGAGGTGATCCTGCGGATCCGGTCCAACGACGCAACCGGCGGGCATCACCGGGTGACTTTCGAAGTAAGCGACACCGGCAAGGGCATCTCGGACGAGGCCAAGTTAAGGGTTTTCGAGGCCTTCGAACAGGAAGACACCGATACCGCCCGCAAGTTCGGCGGCACTGGTCTGGGGCTTGCGATCAGCAGGCATTTTGCCCGGGCCATCGGTGCCCGGCTCTCGCTGGAAAGCACCAAGGGCGTGGGCTCCGTTTTCACCCTCGCCCTGGAGCTGGAACCCGGTGATCCGGCTGACCTGGCACCAGAGGAGCCGCCAGCCCCGGTGACGCAATCTGAAAACGCCTTGTCCGTGCTGGTGGTCGAAGACAATGAGATCAATCAAATGGTCGCCCGGGGCTATCTGGAGCGCATGGGCCACAGCTGCCAATGCGTTGGCAGTGCGGAGGAGGCGCTTGAGCTGCTGCCGGGCTCCGGTTTCGACCTCGTGCTGATGGATGTGAACCTTCCGGGGATCAGCGGAACCGAGGCCACCCGCCGCTTGCGGGCGTTGCCCGATCCGCGGCTCGTCAAGCTGCCGGTCATAGGCATTTCTGCGCATGTTCAGGAGGAACAGATCGAAACCCACCTGCAGGCCGGCATGAACGGCTTTGTCGCCAAGCCGGTCTCACCCGAACGCCTGGCCAAAGCCCTGGACAGCGTCATGCGGGGCCACGACGGTGCGATTTACCTTTCCGCGCGGCACACGGCCCCCGGTCAGACAGATCGCCATGCACGCCTTAAGCAGCAGATGCAGGAAAACATGCAGGACCTTGGCGCGGCACAAGCCTTGGACATCGCACGGATGTTCGAGCGCGAGCTGCCGCAAAGCCTCACCCGCATGAGCGACGCGCTGGAAGCCAAGGACTTTGCAGCTTTGGCAAAGGACGCGCACCGCGCCAAAGGGGCCGCTGGAACATTCGGCCAGCGGGATCTGGTGTCACTGCTGTCTGAACTCGAGAAACGGGCCGGAAACGGCGACCTGTCCGGAGCCAGGGATCAGCTGGACGCGCTGAACCGCTTGGCACCGCAGGTCTTGAACACGCTGGCAAAAGTGCTGCGCGATTGCGAAGACATCAGCTCAAAGGCGCCGTGAAGACATAACCCTCGCCGTGAACGGTGGTGATCACCCGCGGGTTGCCTGGATCCTCCTCCAGCTTGCCGCGCAAGCGCCGGATCAGCACATCCACGGTGCGCGGGTTGCCACCGTACTGCCGGTGGGTGACCCGGCTCATCAGCGCATCGCGCGAGGCCACCTCCCCCGCCCGGCTGACCAGCATATCCAGCACTTCGAACTCGGCCCGGGTCAGCGGAATGCTGTCGCCCTCAACGGTCTGCAAATGCCGCGCCGCCACGTCGAATTGGAACTTGCCGAACTTGTAGATACGCCGGGACAGGCGCCGGATGTCCGCTGTCCGCCGCAGCAGGTTCTTGAGCCGCGCCAGCAGTTCACGCCGGTTGAAGGGCTTGCAGACATAATCATCCGCGCCGAGCTCCAGCCCGACAATACGGTCGATCTCATCATCCCGGCCGGTTACCAGAATGATCCCCATCTCGGACTTGGCACGCTGTTCGCGTGTGATCTGCAACCCGTCCTTGCCCGGCAGGTTGATGTCGACCAGCAGGAGATCAACCTCCTGGTCCTCCAGAATTTTCTCAGCCACTTCCGCAGTTTCGGCCTGAGAAACTTCATACCCTTGCGCATCCAGATAGCTGGCGAGGGTGGCCCGCGTGACCGGCTCGTCCTCGATGATCAATATATGCGCCATGACTGCGGTGCCCTTCGCGATATTTCCCACCGGTTAACAAATTTTAACATGAACTGCCAGTCTGTTCATCCCGCCGGGCTGACCTGTTCACATCTGCTGCCTAGCCTCCTCTCCCGAAAGCCAGGCTTTCACACCGCGACAAAGGCTCAGGCCATCAGGACCCGGGCTGCGACAACAGGGAGACACACATGAAATACCGGCAATACCTATTGGCCAGCGCAGCGGCCATGACGATGGCGGCCCCGATGGCACTGGCAGAGGACTCGTCGGACCCGATCATAATCCCGGTCCACAACTGGTCCAGCCAGATAGTGATGAGCCACGTCGTCGGCCAGATCTTCGAGTCTATGGGCAACAACGTCGAATATGTCTCGACCGACAGCCAGGCGGTCTATGAATCCGTGCGCCTGGGCGACGTCACGCTGGAACTGGAGGTTTGGGAAGGCGCCTTTGGCAAGTCATTCAACGAGGCGCTGGCGAAGGGCGGACTGCATGATGCGGGCGACCACAACGCCGTCACCCGCGAGGACTGGTGGTACCCGATGTGGACCAAGGAGGCCTGCCCCGGCCTGCCAAGCTGGGAAGCGCTGAACGACTGCGCTGCCGTATTTGCTACGCCCGAGACCGGCGACAAAGGCCGCTTCCTGGGCGGTCCCGTCGACTGGCTCAAGCATGATGCAGAGCGGGTCGAGGCGCTGGACATGAATTTCACCGTGGTGAACGCGGGCTCGGCTTCGGCGCTTTGGGCCGAAGTGGCCGCGGCGGAGAAAACCAAGCGGCCGGTGGTGATCTTCAACTGGACCCCGAACTTTGCCGAGGCCGTCTGGCCGGGCGAATTTGTCGAGTTCCCGGCATGGGAAGACGGCTGTGACAAGGACCCCTCTGTCGGTCCGAACCCGGACGCCACCTATGACTGCGGCAACCCGGCAAATGGTTACCTCAAGAAAGCCGCCTGGGACGGTATGAAGGACAAGTGGCCGGCGGCCTATGAAACGCTGACCCAGATCAGCTTCACAAACCCGCAGATCGCCGAGATGGCCAAGCTGGTCGACATTGACGAGATGGAACCCGAGGACGCGGCTGCTGAATGGCTGGAGGCCAATGAGGACCTCTGGAAGCCCTGGACCGGGTCCTGATTTCCGCACGTCCCGCCAACCAGCCGGGGCGGTCCGTTGCCCCGGCGTCTTTGCAAAAGAAAGTTAAGCCATGACCGCCGCCACCCCCGTCATTTCCTGCAAGAACGTCTGGAAGCTGTTCGGCGCCAATCCGGAACAGTACCTGAAGTCGCTGACCGGCAACCCGGGCTTTGATAAAATCCGCCAGGCCGGCTACATCGCTGCCGTGCGCGACGTTTCCCTGGATATTGCCAAGGGGGAGATGCTGGTGATCATGGGGCTGTCCGGCTCCGGCAAATCGACCTTTGTGCGCTGCCTGTCGCGGCTCATCGACATCACCGGCGGCGAGGTCCGGGTCGAAGGCCAGAACATCGGCGAAATGTCCGAGAAAGAACTGATCAATCTGCGCCGCAACAAGATGGGCATGGTGTTCCAGAGCTTCGGCCTGCTGCCGCACCGCACGGTTCTGGACAACGTCGCCTTCCCGCTGGAAATGCGCGGCCAGGACCGCCACGAACGCCGCGCCCGCGCGCTGGAAGTGATTGAACTGGTGGGCCTCTCGGGCCGCGAGGACTATTTCCCGCGCGAGCTGTCAGGCGGCCAGCAGCAACGCGTCGGCATTGCCCGCAGCCTGGCGATCGAACCCGACATCTGGTTCCTGGATGAGCCCTTCTCCGCGCTGGACCCGCTGATCCGCCGCGAGATGCAGGACGAATTCCTGCGCCTGCAGGAGATGCTGGGCAAGACCATCGTCTTCATCACCCACGATTTCGACGAGGCCCTTCGCCTCGCCGACCGCATCGCCATCATGAAGGACGGCGTGGTCGAGCAATGCGCCACCCCGGATCAGATCGTGCTGAACCCGGCCACCGAATATGTCGCCAAGTTCACCGAGGAAATCGAGAAATCCCGCGTCGTGCATGCCGGTGTTCTGGCGCGCGAGGTGAACGGCCACAGCCTGACCGGCTCGGCTGTAGGTGAGAAGCAGACCATCTCCGAACTGGCCCGCCTGCTGGTCAATGACAACCGCGACTTCCTGCCCGTCGCCAATCAGGCCGGCAGCCTGATCGGCGCAATGAGCCGCCAGGAAGCCCTCGACGTGCTGCTGGGAGAGGCATCATGACGGACCAAACCATGATACTTGCCGGAAAATCCCACACCTGGACACGCGCCAAGACCGGCTGGGCGATCTTCGCCGCGGCCTGCCTGCTGGCCGTTGGCAACTCTGTTCTGCCTGCCGGGCTGGTTCGCCCGCCGGACTGGCTGGTGCTGCCCTTTGCCGACTGGATCAATGCGGTCTTTGCCTTTCTCCGCGATGATCTGGGCCTTCTCTACCTGACCCGCGCCTTTGCAGATGGGGTCGAGTGGCTGCTCGATGTGACCGCAAACCTGCTCTATGGCAAGAACCGCTGGCCCCGCATCGGCCCGATCCCCTGGACCGTGATCGCCAGCATCGGCTTTGTCATCGGCTACGCGCTGCAAGGCTGGCGGCTGTCGCTTCTGACCGGCGGCACCTTTGTCTGGATCGCTGTCATGGGGCAGTGGAAATGGGCGATGGAGACCCTTTCCGTAATCGTCGTCGCCGCCCCGTTCTCGATCCTGTTCGGCCTCGTCATGGGCATCTTGGCCTGGCGTTCCAAGACCTTCGAGCGGATCCTGAACCCCATCCTCAACATCGCGCAAAGCCTGCCGCATTTCGCCTATATGATCCCGGTCGTGGTCTTCATCGGCGTCGGCCCAAAGGCGGGCGCGATTGTCACCATCATCTTCTCGGTGCCGCCGATGATCCGCATGTCGCTGCTCGGCCTTCGCAAGGTTCCACACGAGGTGATCGAAAGCGGCCATATGTGCGGCTCCACCCGCTGGCAGCTTTTGCGCCATGTGCGTATTCCAACCGCCCGGACCGAGATCCTGGTGGGCGTCAACCAGGTCATCATGCAATGCCTCGCCATGGTGGTTCTGGCCAGCTTCATCGGCATGCCGGGGCTGGGGCAGAAACTGCTGCAACTGCTGCAGGCGCTGAAGATCGGCCGCTCCGTCGAAATCGGTATCACCATCGTTCTGCTGGCCGTCATGCTCGACCGCTGCACCAAGGCCTGGGCCACCAAACAGCCCGAGCATTTCGAGAAAGGCACCTCCTTTGCCGTCCGCAACAAGTTCCTGCTGCTGGGCCTTGGCCTGTCTCTGGCCTGCCTGGTGCTGGCACAGTTCATCCCGCTGATGGACCAGATCGGCCGCCGGGACGCCTTCACCATCTCCAAGCCGATTGACGCGGTTGCCGACTGGTTCATCGTCCTGATCGACCCCGTCACCCAATGGCTGCGCTGGTTCCTGATCACCTGGGTGCTGATCCCGATCCGCGATGCCTTCCTGTGGATGCCCTATGCCGCCGTGCTGGCGCTGCTGGCCGCCGCCGGCTGGGCCATCGGCGGCCTGCGCTCGGCACTGGTGTGCCTCGCCTTCTTCGGCCTCATCGCCATGTCCGGCTGGTGGGACCGCGCGATGATCACGGTCTATACCGTGGTGGTCGCCGTCTCGATTGCCGCTGTGCTTGGTTTTCCGCTGGGCATCTGGGGATCGTTCCACGAGAAACGCGCTGGCATCGCTCTGCTGATCTGCGACACGCTGCAGACCTTCCCCAGCTTCATCTACCTGATCCCTGTGGTCATGCTGTTCGGCGTGAACGACGTGGCGGTGATCGGAGCCGTGGTCCTCTTCGCCGCCGTGCCGCTGGTGCGCTACACCATCGAAGGCCTGCGCCAGGTGCCGGAAACCCTGATCGAGGCCGCCGATATGTCCGGCGCCACCAGGGCACAGACCCTATGGAAAGTCCGCCTGCCAATGGCCCTGCCCACGATCATGGTCGGAGTGAACCAATCGGTCATGTTCTCGCTGTTCATGGTGATCATCGCTGCCTTCATCGGCACCCAGGATCTGGGCCAGGAGATGCAGCGCGCGCTGTCCTCCACCGATGTGGGCAAGGGGCTGGTGCTGGGCCTCGCCGTCGCCTTCATGGGGCTGATGGTGGACCATCTGGTCACCACCTGGGCCAAAACGAAGAAAGAAGCGCTAGGGCTGGAGTAAAACCATGACGATCCATTCCAACGACTTCGGACCCGCGCCCCATACCCGCATTGGCTTTCTGCTGTTTCCAGGCTTTCCCATGGCCTGCCTGACCTCGGCAATGGAGCCGCTGCGTGCCGCAAATGAAATCGCCGGGCATCAGGTGTTCACCTGGGCTCTGGTGACGGAAACGGGCGCGGACGCAGAGGCTTCCGCCGGGGTCCTTTTTCCCGCGGACATAAACCTCGCCAATGCAGAGGGTTTCGACTGCCTGTTTCTTCTGTCCGGCCCGGAAGGTGATTTCGAAGACCCGGTCTCAGGCCCCGGCCGGTTGCGGTACCTTGCCCGGCACGGCGTGGCCCTGGGCGCGGTTTCCGGCGGCATCTTTCCGCTGGCCCGCAGCGGTCTTCTGGCCGGGCGGCGCTGCACTGTCCACTGGTGCTACCGCAGCGCCTTCGAGGCAGCCTTTCCCGATTGCACGGCTGTCGACCGGCTGATCGTGCGCGATGGCAATATTTATACGGTCTCCGGCGCCACCGCGATGTTCGACCTGTCGCTGGAGCTGATCGGCAACGCCCTCGGCGCAGATGCCATGAACGAGGTAGCCTGCCTGTTCCAGCACCCGGTCATCCGCAACGGCAGCGCCCGGCAAAAGATCCCGGTGCTGCAAAGCGACCGGACAGTCGACCAGATGCCGCCTGCCGTGAAGGAGGCGATGTCGATCTTCTCGGAGAACCTCGAGTCACCGGTCAGCATACGCGATGCGGCGCAGATGGCCGGCATTTCCCCGCGCCAGCTGGAGCGCAGTTTCCGCGCCGCCACCGGCCTCAGCCCCGGCGAATACTACCGGCGCCAGCGCCTGAAGGCCGCCCGGCAAATGGTGCTCTATTCCTGGGATTCGGTTTCTGACATCGCCCATGCGGTCGGCTATGCCAGCTCCTCAACCCTGACCCTGCACTACCGCAAGTTCTACGGCGTCACACCGGTTCAGGACCGCAATCAGGCCTTCCAGCCTGCACGCGGCAAGACTTGCACTCCCCAAAGCGTCGCGCCTTTCTCTGCAACCAGCAAAACCAGATGCGGCACAATGGCTTAGGCTTGGGAAGTGGTGCCGGAGGCGGAACGTGCTTTTATTCGTAGTCGACTGAAAAAAGTACTTTTCTTAAACTGATAAGATTGACACCCCTAGGGTCAGGCCCCATTGATATCCGGTGGGTGGCGTGATTCACGGTTCGAAAAACGAGCGGTGACATGTCTGATCTTTTCTGGCTGACCGACGCCCAGATGGCGCGTCTGGAGCTTTTTTCCGAAGTCCCACGGCAAGCCTCGTGTCGACGGCAAGCGTGTCCTTAGCCGCATTATTTTTGTCAATCGCAATGGGTTAGGATGGCGCGATGCGCCCAGGGAATACAGACCGCATAAGACACTCTACAATCGTTGGAAACGGTGGAGTGACAAAGGCATCTTCGCCCAGATGCTGTCCAGCCTTGCTGCCGATCACGGCGAGGAAAAGTGAGCCTCTCCCAAAGAAGTGGTCCGCCCCTATGATTAGGAAACGGAGGACCATAGATGGCGAGCAAAAGGCCCAAGCCTGAAG
>NZ_JBHUPT010000096.1:0-15455 GCF_049056525.1 Leisingera coralii
TCACCAACGGTCAGTAGAGGACCAAACCCTGAACAGGGCGAACTAATAACCGCGGACTCTGCGGGGAGCACGTCATCGCGATTGAACTGGCTTGGGTTGCCGTAACGCGCCCACTTTCGCTTGTCAGTGCCCGGCTAATGAACTTTAGGATGAAATATTTGCCAAATAATCGCCCCTAGTCTTGCCACTGAGAAAGCCATTCACTAGGACCATGGAGCGGCTGAATTTTGCGCGAGTGTTTTAACTATGATGATTACCCCCGTCCTCCTTTGTGGAGGCTCAGGAACCCGGCTGTGGCCCCTGTCCCGTAAAAGCTACCCCAAACAGTTCGTACCTCTGACGGGGGAAGAGACACTGTTTCAGGCTTCGGCCCGGCGCCTATCGGGGAATACAGACAGCCTGCGGTTCCTTGCTCCGATGGTGCTCACCAACTCAGATTTCCGGTTCATCGTAGCTGAGCAACTGCAAGCGATAGGCATTGACCCAGGCACAATCCTGATCGAACCGGAAGGACGCAACACAGCACCCGCAGTGCTGGCAGCCGCCCTGCGTGCCTTTACTGAAGACAAAGACGCCGTCTTGCTGGTTGCGCCGTCAGACCATGTTGTTCCCGACACTGATGCCTTCCACGCCGCAGTTGCTCGCGGTCTTGAGGCCGTGAGGCAGGGCCAGCTGGTGACTTTCGGTATCACTCCCACCCACGCGGAAACCGCATACGGCTACCTTGAACTCGCCACCATTCCAGAGACCGAAGGTTCGACTGTACCCGTCAAGCAGTTTGTTGAAAAGCCGGACGCCGCCAGAGCTGTCGAAATGCTGGCAGCTGGGAACTTCAAATGGAACGCGGGCATCTTCCTGTTCCAAGCCGTGGACATCATCGCCGCCTTTGAGGTCCATGCACCCGCATTGATCGCACCGGTGCGAGCCGCACTCGAGGAAGCCAAATCCGACCTCGGGTTTCTCCGCCTAGCGCCGGAACCATGGGCGCACGCTGAAGACATCTCCATCGACTATGCGGTGATGGAAAAGGCCGACAACCTATCTGTGGTGCCTTTTGATGCCGCCTGGTCGGATCTTGGCGGCTGGGATGCGGTCTGGCGCGAGAGCGAGCCGGACGCGCAAGGCGTCGTCACCAGCGACGGAGCGACGGCGATCGACTGCCGCGATACACTGCTGCGTTCGGACAGTGAGGGATTGGAGATAGTTGGCATCGGGCTTGAGAACATCATGGCCGTTGCAATGAATGATGCTGTTCTGGTGGCCGACAAATCGCGCGTCCAGGACGTGAAGAAAGCGGTCGTCGCACTGAAAGCCAAGGGCGCAGCGCAGGCCACCCAGTTGCCAAAGGACCACCGCCCCTGGGGCTGGTTTGAAAGCCTGGTGGTAGGCGACCGTTTCCAGGTGAAGCGGATCCAGGTGCATCCCGGCGCGTCGCTCTCACTGCAAAGCCACATGCACCGCTCCGAGCACTGGATTGTTGTCAAGGGCACCGCGAAAGTGACGGTGAATGATGACGTGAAACTCGTGACCGAGAACGAAAGCGTTTACATCCCGCTCGGGGCCGTCCACCGGATGGAAAACCCCGGAAAGGTGCCGATGGTGCTGATCGAAGTGCAGACCGGCGCCTACGTGGGGGAGGACGATATCGTGCGTTACGAAGACATTTACGCACGGAGGTAACTCGCATGAAGATCGCAGTCGCGGGGCTTGGATATGTCGGCCTCTCCAACGCCGTCCTGCTAGCTCAGCACAATGATGTCGTGGCCACCGACATCTCCAAGATGCGGATCGAGATGGTCAACGCACGCCAATGCCCAATCGTTGACCCGGAGCTTGAAGAGTTCCTAAGAACACGCGACCTTTCTCTAACAGCCACCCTCTATACCGAGACCGCATATAGGGATGCCGACTATGTGATTGTAGCGACGCCCACTAACTATGACCCCCAAAGCCATTCCTTCGACACCTCTAGCGTCGAGGCAGTGATCGCTAAGGTGATAGCGGTAAATCCCGCCGCTACCGTGGTCGTCAAGTCAACGATTCCGGTGGGCTACGTGCGCGGTTTGCGGGCGCGAATGGAAACGGACCAAGTAATTTTCTCACCCGAGTTTCTGCGGGAGGGACGAGCGCTCTACGATAACCTACATCCCTCTCGCATTATTGTCGGTGAGCGTTCCGAACGCGCCCGTATCTTTGCCGATCTACTCTTGCAAGGGGCCGAAGAAGCAGATGTACCGATCGTCTTCACCGATGCCGATGAGGCCGAAGCGGTTAAGCTTTTTGCTAATACCTATCTCGCGATGCGAGTGGCGTTCTTCAATGAGCTAGACAGCTATGCGATGGCTGGAGGTATGGACACGCGCCAGATCATTGACGGCATTAGCCTCGATCCGCGTATCGGCGGCCATTACAACAACCCGTCTTTCGGCTATGGCGGCTACTGCTTGCCCAAGGACACTAAGCAGTTACTAGCTAATTACAACCAAGTGCCGCAGAATCTTATTCGCGCTATCGTGGATGCCAACCGCACCCGGAAAGACTTTCTATCAGACCAAATCCTCATGCGCGGCCCCAAAGTCGTGGGTATTCACCGGCTGGTGATGAAGGCAGGCTCGGACAATTTCCGCCAGTCCTCGATCCAGGGCATCATGAAGCGCCTCAAGGCAAAGGGGATTGAGGTGATCGTCTACGAACCCGTACTGGAAGAAGACCACTTCTTTCATAGCCGAGTAATACGCGACCTCGATGCCTTTAAAAAGGAGGCTGACCTGATCGTGGCCAATCGCATGACCGATGAGATCCGCAATGTTGCGGGCAAGGTTTTCACACGTGACTTGTTTGGCGCTGACTGACGCCAATACTAACTTTGAGAACGAGATCAGGAATATGAAAACAGCACTTATCACCGGAATAACCGGACAAGACGGTTCCTACCTTGCGGAATTCCTGCTTGAAAAGGGCTATGTGGTGCATGGCATCAAGCGCCGTGCCTCTCTGTTCAATACCGACCGCGTGGATCACATCTACCAGGATCCACATGTCGACAATGCCAGGTTCAAGCTGCACTATGGAGACCTGACCGATACGTCGAACCTAACCCGCATCATCCAGGAAGTGCAGCCCGACGAGATCTATAATCTGGGCGCGCAGAGCCATGTGGCGGTCTCCTTCGAGAGTCCGGAATACACCGCCGACGTGGATGCCGTGGGCACC
Source organism: Leisingera coralii (assembly GCF_049056525.1). NCBI lineage: Bacteria > Pseudomonadati > Pseudomonadota > Alphaproteobacteria > Rhodobacterales > Roseobacteraceae > Leisingera > Leisingera coralii. The sequence goes on from NZ_JBHUPT010000096.1 coordinate 3,214, forward strand.
CTGCGCCTGCTGGAGGCAATCCGTTTTCTAGGGCTGGAGAAAAAGACCCGCTTCTACCAGGCCTCGACCTCGGAGCTGTACGGGCTGGTGCAGGAGATCCCGCAGCGCGAGACCACGCCATTCCACCCGCGCAGCCCCTATGCGGTGGCCAAGATGTATGCCTATTGGATCACGGTGAACTACCGTGAGGCCTATGGTATGTATGCCTGCAACGGCATCCTGTTCAACCACGAGAGCCCGCGCCGCGGCGAGACCTTCGTGACCCGCAAGATCACCCGCGGGCTGGCCAATATCGCGCAAGGGCTGGAGCCCTGTATCTACATGGGCAACATCGACGCACTCAGGGACTGGGGCCATGCCAAAGACTATGTGCGGATGCAATGGATGATGCTGCAGCAGGAGGCGCCGGAGGATTTCGTAATCGCCACCGGCAGGCAATTTTCGGTGCGCCAGTTCATCCAGTGGTCGGCAGCGGAGCTGGGCATCCACCTGGAGTTCACGGGCAGCGATGTTGATGAGATTGCCACCGTGGCGATGGTTGAGGGCGACAAGGCGCCGGCACTCAAACCCGGCGACGTGATCATGCGCATCGACCCACGCTATTTCCGCCCGGCGGAGGTGGAGACGCTCTTGGGCGACCCGGCCAAGGCCAAGGAAAAACTGGGCTGGGAGCCGGAGATCACCACCCAGGAAATGTGCGCTGAGATGGTCGCCGAGGACCTGAAAACCGCCCGTCGGGTGCGGGTGCTTAAGGATCATGGCTATGACACACCTGTCGTGTGCGAGGACTGAGACCATGGCATCTGCGGGCAACACGAACGGCACCCTGTTTCTGACTGGTGGCGGCGGCATGGTGGGGCGCAACCTTCTGGATCATCCGGCGGCGCGGGACTGGAACGTTCTGGCGCCGCGCAGTACCGAGTTGGACCTTACGGATGCGGGCGCGGTGGCGGCCTACCTTGAAACACACAAGCCCAACCTGGTGATCCACGCGGCCGGCCGCGTGGGGGGCATCCAGGCCAATATGGCAAACCCTGTGGCCTTTCTCGATGAAAACCTTGCTATGGGGCGCAATGTCATCATGGGGGCGCGGCGTGCGGGTGTGACCCGCCTGATCAATCTCGCCTCCACCTGCATGTACCCGCGCGAAGGCGGAAACCCCTTGCGCGAGGAGAGCATCCTCACCGGCGCGCTGGAGCCCACCAACGAAGGCTATGCCCTGGCCAAGATCATATCCATGCGCCTGTGCGACTACATCCGCCAGGAAGACAAGGGCGCGCTCTACAAGACGCTGATTCCTTGCAACCTGTATGGAGCCTACGACAAGTTCGACTCGAAATATTCGCATCTTCTGCCGGCCATCATCCACAAGGTGCATCAAGCCATGAAGGCGGGCGACATTTCGGTCGAGATCTGGGGCGACGGCACCGCGCGGCGTGAATTTATGTTCGCCGCTGACGTGGCCGATGCTATCTGGAAGGCGGCAAAAGATCTTGAGGAGATCCCCGGCGCCATGAATATCGGGTTGGGGTACGATCATTCTATCAACGACTATTACACCACCGTCGCCGAGGTGATCGGCTGGCAGGGCGACTTCACCCATGATCTGAGCAAGCCCGTGGGCATGAAGCAGAAGCTCTGCTCCACCGACCGCCAGACCGCTTGGGGCTGGCAGCCGACGACGACCTTGCGCGACGGCATAGCGCAGACCTATCGCTACTATCTGGAAAGGGGACACGCATGACATTCAAGTACCCTCTTGCCACCTCTTCCTGGGATCAGGCGGAACAGGATGCGCTGCAGCGCGTGATTGCTTCGGACATGTTCTCCATGGGACCTGAAGTGCGCACCTATGAGGAACGCTTCGCCGCCGCGTTTGGAAGCAAGTTTGCCGTAATGGTCAACTCGGGCTCCTCGGCGAACTTGTTGATGACGGCGGCGCTGTGTTTCACCAAGAACCCCGACCTGAAGATGGAACGCGGCGACGAGATTATTGTTCCGGCGGTCAGCTGGTCCACCACCTATTACCCCCTCGGCCAATACGGCCTGCTGATGAAATTTGTCGATATCGACCGCGAAACCCTGAACTACGACCTCACCGCGCTGGAGGCTGCGATCAGCGATCGGACCCGTGCCATCATGGTGGTGAACCTTCTGGGCAACCCCAACGATTTTGACGCCATCAAGGCGCTGATCGGCGATCGTCGCATCGTCATGATCGAGGACAACTGCGAATCCATGGGCGCCACTTATGGCGGAAAAGAGACCGGCACCTTCGGGGTGATGGGCAGCTATTCCTCCTTCTTCTCGCACCATATCTCAACCATGGAGGGCGGCATAGTAGTGACGGATGACGAGGAGCTTTACCACGTCATGTTGAGCTTGCGCGCCCACGGATGGACCCGCAATCTGCCCAAGTTCAACCATGTGACGGGCGAGAAAAGCGACGATCCCTTCGAAGAAAGCTTCCGCTTCGTGTTGCCGGGTTACAACCTACGCCCACTGGAAATGTCTGGGGCTCTCGGACAGGAGCAGCTGAAGAAACTGCCCGGCCTGATTGAAGGGCGCCGCGCCAATGGGGCGCTGGTGCAGGAAAGGTTGGCGGATCATCCCAAGTTCATGATCCAGCGTGAGATCGGCCATTCCAGCTGGTTCGGCTTCTCGCTGGTCCTGCGCGAAGAGACGGGGTTGACCCGCGCCGAGCTGGTGCAGCAGCTGGCGGCGGCCGGGTTTGAATGCCGCCCCATCGTGGCGGGAAATTTCGCCAAGAACGAAGTGATGAAATACCTCGACTATGAGATCCACGGCGCGCTCGCTAACGCTGATTACATCGACGCGAACGGGCTGTTCGTGGGCAACCATCACTATCCGATCGCCGATGCTGTGGCCGCCCTAAAGGCGATCTGAGGTTGCAATACTAGACCGGATGATCGGGTGCACCAGTTGACTAACCTGAGCCTCAAGTTTCCTCCACCTCGGGGAGAGCCATTGGGTCTGATTGCGCTGCTCCCCAGCCTTGGTTCTCCGGAAGCTGGATTTTTCCGGCTCTGTCACGATGACGGGCTGGTGACGCCAATACTAACTTCGGAACGAGATCAGAACATGAAAAAAAACACTGATCCGATAGAAGTAACTTTTCTAAGTTCGCTTCCGTCTTGATTAGTCTCACTAATAATTTTTACCTCAATTCATGCCAACTCCAATCTAAGGTGACGGATGACCTGTTTTAACTATTTCGAACCTCTAGAAGCAGGTCACTGCACCTTCTGGGCGCGGATGATATTATCTGCCGCAGCGCAAGATAGACGCGCAACGCGGGTGCGTTTGGTGACCGGAGCGGTAATGGCGAAGCGTCTGGATGACATCGTGAACCAAAACGGGATAGAATTGGTCTTGCTTAAGGAAGATGATCTGGCTTCCTTGCGCCAGGACAACTTGCTGGCCCGTGGGCTGGCGCAATGGGCCGCAGCGCGGGACTGCTTGGCGGAAACCGGTGGTCAAATGTTTTTGCCTTTTTTTGATCATGTATTGTTTGGTGCTGCAGTAGATCGTCGTCCTGTTAGGGGGCAAATATCAGGCATTGTCTTCCGACCCCCAAATTCTCACAATCTGCCTAAGACCCTGCGCCGCCGAGTGGGGACAGCACGCCGATGGGGGACATATCTAGCGGCCCGTCGTCCGGCTGTGCGGCGGATGTTTACTCTGGACGAACTCGCAGCGCAAAGCGCAATTTCCCGGCCCATGGGCCTGTTGAAGTTCTTGCCCGATCCAACTCCCGACATGTCCCTTTTGTCGGACCGTAAGCAACGCCCGCGCGCAGATGGGCGGCGCAGCTACCTTTTGTTCGGCTCGCTGGGCGCGCGCAAAGGGATATTCACTACCCTTGATGCGCTTGCACACTTGCCGGAGGAGGCCCGTAAAGGGGTTGCGCTGCGCTTTGTCGGGCGCGCATTGCCGCAAGAGCGCGATGAGTTTTGCAAAAGGTTGGCGCGCGCGCGCGCAGATCACCCAGAAATAGTGATCGAATGGGTCGAAGATTTCGTCGATGACAGCACACTGGCCCAAGAGGTGACCGATTGTGACGTCGTAATGGCACCATACCAAAATCACATTGGCTCTTCAGGGGTAATGTTCTGGGCTAACTCAGCTGGCAAACCGTTGATAGGCCAACACACTGGCTTAATAGGCTATCAACTGAAGCATTATAATCTTGGCCTTGCAGTGGATACGACCGATCCGCGTGCTCTGGCGCATGCAATGATCACTGTCGAAGCGCGTCCGTCCAATGCCGTCTTTTTGCGAGCGCATAGCCCTGAGGCATTCAACACCACCATCCTTGACAGTCTTTTTTCAGATCCGCTGTCTGGAAACGCTTCTACGAAAGGATCCCTTTCATGATCATGCTTGTTAGCGGACTGTTTGCCTCCTGCGTGTTTTTGGTAGTCTATCCCTATTTGATATACCCGTTGCTGCTGAAACTCATACCAGATCGGCCGGTTAGCCATGATGCAGAGCATATCTGCAGTGCAGCGCTTGTCTTTTGCGCCTATAACGAAGGCTCGGTCATGGCTGAGAAACTCCGAAATATCGAAATGCTCAAGCAGCGCCACCCGGACTTAGAAGTGCTGGCGTTTGATGACGGGTCCTCAGACGACACATATGAGCAGATGACTGCGCGAACTGATCTTTTGACCGTGGTGCAGGGCGGTGGGCGCAATGGCAAGGCCTACGGTATGAAGCAACTGGCTGCGATCGCCACAGCCGATATCATCATTTTCACAGACGCTAATGTTCTGCTGGATGAGGAGGCGGTCGATAATCTGATGGCTTGGTATGCCGATCCGGAGGTCGGTGGTGTCTGCGGCACGCTGAAATACCTGGGTGCGGAAGACAGCTCCACCGCGACGGTAGGCGGGCTTTATTGGCGCTTGGAGGAAAAACTGAAAAGCGAGGAAAGCCGCTCCGGCAATGTAATGGGCGCGGATGGCTCCATCTTCTCGCTACGCCGGGCACTTTACCCGGAGTTTCCCGACACCGTGCTGGATGACCTGACGGTTTCAATGGCAGCGGTCTTTGCCGGGCGGCGGCTGATAAAAGTCGAAGATGTGGTGGCCTATGAGCGGCTGGTGGCAGCCCGCAGCGAGGAGTTCGCGCGCAAAGTGCGGATTTCCACGCGAGCCTTTCATACCCATCTGCACCTGCGGCCGCAGCTTGCGCAGATGGCGGCGCAGGACAAGTTCAAATACGGCTCCCGCAAGATCATCCGCTGGTTCGGCGGCCTGTTCCTACTGCTTGGCGCGGCGCTGGCGGTCATTCTGGGCGCGCAGATCTCGCCCTATCTGGGGCTTGCGGTCCTGGTCGGGATCGCATTGGCGGCCCTGGCCGGTGCGCACGCCCAAAGCGGCCCGGCCGCAGCGGTTGCGGAAATCGTGCTGGCGCTGATTGCCACGCTGATCGGAGTGCTGCGCGCGCTGCGCGGGCAGACCTTCGTCATCTGGTCCCCGGCGAAGTCGCGATGACGGCCGCGGCGGTGAAACAGCAGGCGCCGGAGCCGGCCGTGATGCCCCGGGTTCTGTTCCTAGCCAAGGTCCACCCCTACCCGCCCGCCAATGCGGGCGATGCGGTGTATTCCCGCGGTCTTATCGAAGCTCTGTCGCAGACCTGCCGCCTGACGGTGCTGTGTGCGGACAGCGGTGCCGCACAGGGGCAGGGGCCCGCGGGCATCGACTGGCGCATCACCGGGCCGCAGCGCAGCGGTCGCGCAGGATCGGTGTTCTCGCGGTGGCCGCTGATCGCCTGGAAAGGCGCACAACCCGATTACCGCCGCGAACTGGACCGGCTGCTACAGGCCGAATGGGATGTCATCGTGCTGGACAACCTGGGCAGCGGCCATGCGCTGGCCAAGGCCGAGCGCTACCGGGCAGCGCATCCGGGCACCAAGCTGATTTATGTCTCCCATGAATATGAATACCCCACCCGGGCCGCGAAATACGGCAGCTACCGGCTGAGCCTGCCCGAGCGCCTGCTGGCAGCCCGGGATCTGACCAAGGTGCGCCGCCTTGAAGAGGCGCTTTTGCGCAAATGTGATATTGTCACCGCAATCAATCACGCTGATCTGGAGCCCTTCCGCAGAATTGCGCCCGGGCGCAAATACCTGCCGGTGCTGCCCGGCTATGACGGCCCGATGCTCAGCAGCCGCACCATTGGCCCCGGCACGCCGCGGCGGGTTCTGGTCCTGGGCGGGCGCCGCTCCGAACAGAAGCGCCAGATCCTGCTGGACTGGATGCAGGCGGCCTCAGCGCGGCTGCAGGCCGCGGGCATCGAGATGGTGATTGCAGGCGACATGGACGAGGAGCTGCGTAGCCAGCTGCGCAGCCAGTACCCGCAGGTGCAGGTCCTAGGGTTTGTCGAGGACCTGGACGCGCTGTTTGCCTCCGCGCGCATGGGGATCATTGCCGATACCACCGGCGGAGGCTTCAAGCTGCGGCTACTGACCCAGGTCTTCCGCCGCCTGCCGATCATCGGGCTTAAGGGGGCAATCAGCGGGCTGCCCTCTGCCCAGGGCGCGGGGTATCTGGGCGCGCCCGGCCTGCAGGAGCTGGTGGATCTGGTGATTGCCACGGCGGATGATGACGCCTGCCTGAACCGGCTTCACGAAACGGCCTTCAGCGATTGTGCCGCGGCCTTTTCCTGGCAGGCCCGGGCCGAGGCCCTGGCCCGGGCCATGACCGGCGGCACGCAGGACCTGACGGGATGAGTCTCGAGCTCCGGGGGCAGAAATGACGGGCAGCGCATTTCACCGCAGGCGGTTTCAAGTGCGCCGCAGCACGTTCATAATGGTGCTATTCATCATTTATCTGCTGGGAGCGCATCTGCGTATTTCGCTCTATGCCGGGGGCAGCCTGCTTCTGCCCATGTATCCGATGCTCCTGAGTGCTGCGGTGATCACTTTGCTCTTCAACAGAAAGCTGCTCTCGCGGGCTGGCACAGTCTTTGCAGCCTTTGCCGGGTTTATCCTGATCACTCCGATTTTGAGCAGCGCACCGGGCAGCGGCTACGACAATACCTTGCTTGGCATTCTGCAGTTTCTGGTGTCCGTCACCGCCGCTTTGGCCTTCATCATTGCTGTCTCGACACTTGATCAGAACCGGTTGCGCAAGCTGCTGATCTGGATCTGGATCACCGTTATTGTGCTTGCCGCATTGGAAAGCGCCGGGCTGAAACCCGTCTTCGACCAAATACGCGAGCTGATCTATTCCGGCAGCGGGCGGGGAGTATACGAGGCGACGCAACGGGATCTGTCGATTTATGGCCGCGTCCGGCCAACGGTTTTTGCAAGCGAACCATCCTTTCTGGCCGACACGCTCATGGCCATAACCCTGATGACTTTCTTTCTGGACCCGCGGAGAGGCCAAATCGCATCCTGGGCACGTTTAGGGGCAATGGCCGCGCTGAGCTTCATGCTGGCACCCAGTTTCAAGATGGCCTTCTATCTGCTGGCAGCGGCCATCTGGCAATTCTGGCCGCGCAACCTCAAAGGAACAGTCACTCTATTGATCGGGCTGAGTCTTGCAGGGGCGATCGCAGCCCTGTCTTTCGATGTGATTTTGACCATCTTTTTGCAAACGGCGGGCAGCCATCTTGAAAGCGGCAGTTTCTACGGACGGATCGGTGTCGCGCATACTGTCGGGCTGGAGGCGCTATATGCCCACCCGTTGTTCGGCTGGGGACTAAGCAACCAAAGCGGGCTGTACCCTTTGATCGCGCAAACCTGGCAAAGCAGCGGCGCCTTTTTCCTGTTCCCCTGGTATCAGGACAATCTTGCCGAGGACCTGATGTCGAACGGATTCTGGTGGCAATTGTCCTTCCTTGGTTTTGCCGGCACCGCAATATTCATTCTCCTTGTGACCATGATGCTGCGCCAGCTTGGAGTCGTATTGCCTTTCCGAAGCCTCGTATGCAGCTGGATCGTCTGGTATGCCGGCGCGGCCTTTGTCGATCCCCATAGCTGGTTTATCCTTGTTGTCTTTTCAGTAGGCTCACTTGCGGCATTCCAAAGCCCCGGTTCAAGAGAGCTCAGTTCATGACCACGCACAATCAGGGCGCGCGCGTACCGGAAAGCCAGGAAACCCTCATCAGGCGCAATCTGGCGCGCTCCCGCATCATCGTGATGGTTGCCTTTGCAGCCAATGCCGGGCTCAACTTGGCGCTGCTTGGTATTCTGGCGAAGTGGGGCGGGCTGAATCTGGTCGGCGCCTGGTCCTTTCTCAATGCTGTCCTGCTTTTGGTGATGTTGGCGGAATTCGGCATCACAAATGCGCTGACCTACCGGATCGGGCGCGACGGACTGGAGGCGGCAGCACCGGTGCTGAGACTGCTGTTGCATCTGCTGGCCGCGCTGGCGATTCTGTTCGCAGCGGGGGCGTACTGGCTGGCTCCTGACTGGGGGCTGGCGCTGGCACTGACGGTGCTGGCAGGCATGCTGCAGCTCGGTTCGGACTGGCTCATCGCGATCCGGATGGGCCACCATGAGCAATACTGGTTCAATGTGAAAACCGTCTTGCGGGTGGTGCTGCAAACGGCCGCGGCGCTAGGGTTCTACCACGCCGCGCCGGATCATGCGCCGACGGCGTTTGCCCTGGCGCTGCTGGTGTCGCGCGGGGCAGAGTTTTTGCTGTCCCGGTTCATGACACGGCGGGAATTTGCGCTGCGGGGGCCGCGGGCAGAGCTGGCGCAGATTTCAAAACTGACCAAGGGCTTCGGGCTGCTGTCCGTGGCGCAGCGGGGGCTTGACCCGCTGTCGCGCCTGCTGATTGCCGCCCTGGCCGGTGCGGAGGCCCTGGGGGTCTTCACCATCGCCTGGCGGGTCTCAGCAGTTGTTAACCAGTCGGTCAGCGAGGCGCTGCGCGTATTGCTGCCCGGTCTGGCGGCGATGCGCACCGCTGAGGACCAGGACAGAGTGTGCCGCCTGATGCGTGATTCCGTTGCCGGGCAGCTTGTTCTTGTCGGCGCGGCCATGCTGGCGATTGCCATTCATGCGGATCTGCTGTTCCGGACCTGGCTGGGGCAAAGCGATGAAACACTGGTGGCGGTGCTGCGCATCTTCCTGATCGGGGGCGCGGGGGCCGCTGTCACAACGCCGTTCTTCTGGGCTTCTCAGGCCTTTGGCCAGGTCACACCCATGGCCCGGTTGAACCTGCTGCAGGTTGCAGCAACCCTGGGGCTGGGCGCCGCAGTGCTGTGGGACGCACCGGAAATTTCAGGTTTTGTGACAGTCTACGCGCTGTCGCAGGGCCTGGCCGGGCTGGTGCCCGTTTATCTTGTGAACCGGGCTGGCGGTCTTGCCTGGCGCGTTGCAGCCGGGCTGCCGCTGGCCGTGATCACCGGATATCTGGCTGCAGTGACTGCTCTGAATCTGGCGCTGACGCATCTGCCGTTTGATACCGCACCGGTCTATCTGCTGCTGACGGTCCTGGCCTGCAACCTGGTGACCACCGCTCCGGCCGGGCTGCTGATATTGCGGCGGCTGAAGGCCGCGGCACCATGACGTGAAACGCTGGATAGGCGCATGAAGAAATTGCAACGGTTTTCCATCCTGCTCAGGGCTGTCAGCCGGCTGTCGCCGCGGATGGCGGCCTATATGCTGCGCAGGCTGCTGCGCAACCGGCTGGCGCCGCGTTTCCCGCAGGCCTACCGGAACCGGATCGGACGGATCGCCCAGGGCCTGCCATTGCCTGTCCCGCCTGCAGATGTGACCCCGGGGCTGGCCGCAACAGCAGAATTCTACTGTGCCGAATACCGCGGCATGACCCCCGGAGTGCCGCGGGGAGAGATGCGGTTTCACGGTCGCACGGTAGCCTTTGGATCGCCCCAGGAAGTGGGCTGGAACCATGTTGTTGCCGAGGAAGGAGACCACCAGATGTGGCGGGTCAAGCTGGCGCATATGGGGTTTCTCTGTCCGATGCTGCTGGAAGGAGATGCGGCGCAGGATGCGGTGGCCAGGACCTTGGCCGAGGGTGCGATGGCTGGCACGGATATGGCGGCGCCGGGCGCCTTCAGCGGCTATTGGTTCCCCTATGCTGCCTCGCATCGTCTGCTTGCCGTTGGTGCGGCGCTTCTGGTGGGGGGCAGCCGTCGCCGGGTGTCTGCTGAAACCGCTGCGGTTCTGGCCAGGATGCTGCGGCTGAACGCGGCCTTCGTGCTCGACAATATCGAGCACGAGCTGTGCAACAACCATGTGGAGCGCAACCTGGCAGGACTCTGCCTGTATTTCAGCCATGTGCCCGAGGTTCCGGCTGAGGTGGCGGCGCGGCTGGAAAGGGAAATCGCACGGCTGGTGCGGGCAACCATTCTGGCCGATGGTACTCAGATCGAGCGTTCGCCCATGTATCAAGGGTTGAGCGTTGCCTCGCTGGCGGTCATGGCCGAGGCACCGTTTCTCTCCGCGGCGCTGCGCCGTGAGCTGGCGGGGAAGCTTGAGGTGGCCCGCGCAGCCTTTGCCGCCCTGTGCCACCCCGACGGCAAGGTCGCCCTATTCAACGACTGCTGGCACGGAGAGGTGCCGGTATGGACCGGAGATCCCGCGCCGGAGGGTCGTATCCTGCTGCCCGCGGGCGGTTACGGGCGGCTGGCGCAGGGCGGCGATGTCTGCGTGATGGATGCAGGTCCCTTAGGGCCGCGCTGGAACCCGGGCCATGGGCATGCGGATTTCCTGTCGCTCGAGATCAGCCTGCAAGGGCGGCGCCTAGTGGTCGATCCGGGCACCTCCCGCTACAACACCGGTCCGGAACGGGCTTATGAGCGCAGTGCCGCTGCCCATAACGGCCCGGCTTGGAGAGGATATGAACCGGCCGATTTCCTAGGTTGTTTCAAGGTCGGCCGCACCGCCGTGGCCCGTCTGGTGCCCGGATCACGGCTGCCTGAAGACGTTATTGCAGGGCTGTTCTGCAGCGGCCCGGGCCACGTGGCGAGGGCGGTCCAGATGTTTGCAGGTCGGGGGTTCCTGATTGCTGACTGCTGGTCGCGTGGGGGGCCGAGAGGGCAGGTGAACTGGCGGCTGCCCGGAGACTGGCAGTCTGAGAAATCCGATCAGGGCTGGCTGTTCCGCCACCCGGAGAGCGGCCAGCAGACCTGTATCATGGTGCTATCCCCTGTGGCTTCGGCAGAACTGGAGAAAGGGTACTGGGCGCATCATTACGGCAGCCGGGACACGGCCCATGTGCTACGCTTGGTGCCGCAGGCGCAGGGCGGGGCCGGTCAACAGTTGCTCACCTGGATAGGCCATGGCGCGCCGGGGGACGATATTGCCATGGCGGGGGAAACCCTGATGCGCCAGCTTTCAGAGTTGATGAAATCCGCTTGAGGAAACAGGGACGATCAGATGTCATTTAAAATCTCAGAGACACAGCTCCTGCCACAAGGCGCCCTGCCGATCGGTCTGGGATGCAGCCGCCTGGGGTCCGTCAACGGTGCCTCCGGGCCGGAGGCCGTGGCGCTGATCCATACGGCTCTGGACGAGGGAATCCGGTTTTTTGATACCTCCAGCATCTACGGCCAGGGCGACAGCGAACGGCTGATTGGCCAGGTCCTGGGGAACCGAGATGACTGCATTGTCTGCTCTAAGGCGGGCAAGTATCTGACCTGGAAGCGCCGCCTCCTGCTGCCGATCAAGGGGATGCTACGTGGTGTCGCCCGCCACTCGGATCGGGCCCGCAGCGGTGTTGCCGCGGCGCGGTCCAAACCGATGCCCGTGCGCTGGGACAAGCGGTTCCTGCTGCACAGCATCGACAACAGCCTGCGCCGCCTCGGGCGGGAGCGTATCGAGATGTTCATGCTGCACAGCCCGGCGGCGGAGGTGTTGCCGGACGGAGAGGCGATGGAGGCTCTGGCAGAGGCCCAGAAGGCGGGTAAGTTGGGGCTGATTGGAGTGTCCCCCGATGATGCGGCTTGCGCCGAAGCCGCGCTAAAGGATCCTCGAGTGCAGGCGCTGCAGATTCCGATGTTGCCGGGGGACAGCACGTTTGACGGCGTGGCCGCGGCGGCCGCCGCCGCCGGGGTGCATGTGATTGCGCGCGAAATCCTCGGCGGAGCGCAGGCAATTTCGGGGGCGGCCGATCCGGGCGCCCATGTCCGGGACCGGATTTCCGAACTGATCCGGCAGTCCGAGGTTACCCTGCCGCTGGTCGGCACAACCAAGCTGCAGAACCTGGCGGCCTGCGCCGCAGCGGCCCGCAGCGCGGTCC
>NZ_JBHUPT010000097.1:0-13498 GCF_049056525.1 Leisingera coralii
GATCCGGGCGCCCATGTCCGGGACCGGATTTCCGAACTGATCCGGCAGTCCGAGGTTACCCTGCCGCTGGTCGGCACAACCAAGCTGCAGAACCTGGCGGCCTGCGCCGCAGCGGCCCGCAGCGCGGTCCGGCCTTCCTGAACCGGGAATCCGGGCACAGGCGGGGGCGGCGGGATCAGCGGGAGAGCAGTTTCTCCAGCAGTCCGGGCCGAGCTACTTTAGCATAGCTGCGGGTACCGCTTTCAGTGCCGGGCAACGGTCCCAGAGGCTCAAAGCTGGTTGTCGGCCTGACCGCGATGCCATTACTGCCCGCGCCCTGGGTCAGCAGGGTCAACTCATTGACATGCATGATGAAGTCCGGAGTCAGGAATTGTGGGCGGCCATCCCGGATCTCCCGTGCCATTTCGGCGATACCGATGAATTTGTCCTGGGCATAGACCTCGCGGCGGCGCAGCCATTCCACCAGCCGCTGCTTTAGAGAGGTTTTCATCTGCTGGTCCTTTTCGACGGCAGCGGTCTTCCAGTTGCGCGCCAGCGGGATCTTGCGGCCGCCGATGCCGAACAGGCGGCCCAGACCGGGGTGGGCGCGCAGGCTATGGAACTTGCGGGCGCTTAAGCTGCCCTTGCTGTAGCGCTCCAGGAACACCGGCGAGCGGTAGTGGCGGTAGCTGTCTCCGGTAATCTCGCCCTCATATCCGATCACCCGCATGCGGTGGTCGCGCGGGGCCACCACGCTGCAGGTGATCCGCGCCGCGGCGCCATTGGCAAAATGCAAATTGGCAACCGAGTAATCCGGGGTGCCGACTCGGGCGGGCAGGCCGTCGGTTTTGTTTTCGATCAGCTCGCTGGAAAAAGCGGTAACCGAAACTGCAGGCCCGAGTAGGCCGCAGATCCAGACCAGATGATACCCCAGATGTTCATAGGTGCAGCCCTCGTGGATTTCCTCAGTCAGTGGCCAGGGGACGCCAGTGGGGCTTTTAACTTTCTCGAACTCCATCAGGTGGATCGGGTTGTCGTCCAGTTCGGCATAGACCAGAAGCGGCTTACCAATGGCTCCGTCTGCGATCGCCTTGTACATGGTCCGGACGGTGTCGCTGAAGATATTGCAAGGGGCGGCGCCAAGGCGGACGCCATTGGCCTCGGCAAGTGCAAACAGTTCGCGGGTTTCCTCCATGCGCTTGGTGAGTGGTTTTTCGGAGTAGACGTGTTTGCCGGCTTCTAGCGCTCGTTTACTGACCGCGTAATGCGCGCCGATTGGGGTCAGGTTGACGACGATATCGACCTCCGGATCGACAAGAATTTCATCGTAGCTGCCGTAAGCATGAAACCCGTAATGTGCTTGAACGCGCTGCATGCGCTCCGGATTGGTGTCAAAGACGCCCTTGATGCTCAGCTGGTCATGGGCGCGGACCGTGCGCATGTAGATGTCAAAGACAAACCCGCAGCCTGCGAAGGCGATATTCATTGGCAAGAATCCTCGGGGTTTTAAAAGTTGGAGGGTCTTAAGTCCGGTTACGCGATTTGGTTCAAATGGCTATCAACTGGCTGCCTCGTGTCGATTCTTGTGTTCGGTTTTGAGGGGCTGGGGCAGGTAATCGAGACAAGGCCTGCGCGTCGGTACGGACCACGTATTAATCCGCCAACGCATTGACCGGCGCTGTAATCAGGGACGGCGTAATTTGGTCAATGGTGCGGCCCCAGCGGGTGACCGGGTTTTCTGCCACGAAAACGATATCATCCGGGCGCAGTTCGAACCTAGCCGCCAGCGCCAGGTGCGCGGCGTTGCGCACGTCCAGATGCCAGGCCGTGACCGCGCCAAACTCGCGGATATCATCGGAGGCACGCAGCACGTATACTTCCGAGGCGTCTCCGGTTTCTTTGGCGATGCCGCCGCCGGTATCGAACAGCGCATCGGCCAAGGTGGCCTTACGCTCGAACGGCAGCGTGTAGCGGCCTTGGGTGCGAACCTCGCCGCTGAGATAGACATAGTCCCGATCCACCGCGTCCAGATCCAGCGCCTGGGTGAAATTCTCACGGCGCTCATTCAGGTCGGCGCGGCGCAAGGTGAGAGCTGCAGTCAGCTCATCAATCGCCGCTTGGCGGCCGGCGAGGGTGGTCTGCTGAAGCTGGATCTGCTGGGCAAAGTAGCGCTCAGCGCGGCTGAGGTCGTAATCGGTGTCCACAAACACCGAGTCTCCCGCTAACAGGTTGAGGCGCTGCAGTTCGGAACGTGAATAGAGATCCTCAAGTGGGATCTGATACATGGTGCCGTCGCGGTAGATCCGTACCGAGCTGACGTCGATGTCAGCGACAGAAACGGAACCAGCCGCCGCCAGCGCCTCACCGAGGGTGAGTGACGTCAGGGTAATCGGCAGCACGCCGGGCTTGCCCACGGCGCCGCCGACTGAGACGCGGCGGGAGTTGAACTCGGAGACTTCCAGGCTGAAGGTGGGGTCGATCTGGCTTTCTACCAGGCGCTGGAACAGCAACGCTTCGGCCTCGTCCACGGTGAGACCGGCAATCCTAACCCGGCCTACGTCCGGGATGTTGATTGAGCCGTCATCCTGCACCGTATAGCCGTTGCGGCTGTTCTGGGCCGCCAGCAGTCCGGAAAGCTCGGCAACTGTGCCTTGCGTTGAAGGGGTGGACAAAACCACCACATCGCCGGTTCCAATGGTGTAGGGACCGGGATCCACGTTAGGGGGAGGGGCGAGCCTCAGACCTTGGCGGCTATCGTCCTGTGTGGAGGGGGGATTGGGCAATGTCCCCACACCGCGGGGGCTGGCGCCGGCGCCGGTGCCAGCAGAGATCTGGAAAACCACTGGTAGTGTTTTCGGCTGATACGGTGCACGGTTGGCAACCATCACGGTTTCCGGCGTAACTGCTACCACTCGTACCTTACCTGCGTCTGACACGCCTGCTGTCACCGCCGGGCTGCGGTAGATGGTTGAACAGCCGGAGACTAGTCCAGCCACGGCCAAGGCGCTAAGGGCAACAGAAATGCGGCGCACGATGCGTCCTCCAATCAATTTAAACTCAAATCTCATCCGGCACCGCTTTCATGAAGAGATTGCCAAGGAAGCTGCCGGTCCATTGCGAAGACTGGACGAGCACGGCTTCCTTTTTGCCTACCCAATAGGTATTTGTGAAGCTGTCCGCGACCCCGTGGCAGCGTTCTTCCAACTTATGTGTGGCAATGTGACGGCCAAGGACAAAAATGCTCTCGGTGCCCAGCGGCTCCACCTCACATTTGTAGGCACGCAGCTCGATCTGATCATTGCCGTTTAAGAAGCTGTGCAGCCGCTCCACCTTGCCTGACTGTCGAGCTAGGATCAAGTCTGCACTCTGGCGCACATCCGAGGCAGCAAGACCGGAGCCAAAACCCTTGGCAGAGGTGAGGAAACCTTGCTCCAGCGTGATGGTTGCCCCGTCGGCGGTAAGCCAAGATTGCACCCCCTCCCGTTCTGTCTCCAATAGCATCACGCCGCTCAGGTCGCGGGAAGGAAAACCTACTTCCAAACGTGGCGGAATTGGGCGTGCTGACGCCAGCGCGTTGGCCCGCGGATGGAACCGTGGTGCATCTGGTTGCAGTGCGCCGCGCAGAAGATCGAAATCGTCTTTTGCTTCGCCACAGGACATCAGTATGAGGCAGAGCGCCGCGGAGCCAAGAGGCCGGAGCTGAAGCTTCATCGCAAGAACCTTCCCCATCCTTTGGCAAGCTGTTGGGCGCGTGCCTCACGAGTAACGCCATAGAGGCGGTTGCGCACGTTGAGCCGTGCACCGCCGTCCCGCAGCACTGGACGGATCACTTGTGCCAGTTTGTTCCGCGAGGGACGACCAGTCAGCCAGGAAACCGGAATTTCCAGCCGGATCCCTTTGTCGAACGACCCCTCTCCAAAATCGTCAAAGCCGACGTCCGTGAGAGTAAAGAAGGCACCAACTTTGAAACCATTGGCAAACTCCCTGTCGAGCGTGACGGTGGCTCCGTAGTCGCCAGCCAAGTAGCGGCCAACATCAATCTGTGCATGGTATTCACCAGGAAGATCGTAATATGCCGAGACATGACCTGTGTCGGTGGAATAATCTTGGAAACCGAACAGCACGTCGAAGTCGCGCTGCTTGACATAGTTCATCTCCGCCCCCAAGGCCAAACGGCTGTTTGGGGGGAACCATAGTAGCTCGGCTGACAGGCCGCCGTACATTGTCTCCAAGTAACCAAGTGTGGTGCGTGCATAAAGATTGGTACCTGGCCGCCAGATGTACTCGGCGGTCAGATGTTCGATACGTAAATCTGACTGCTGGGCATAGAGTCCCCAATCCGAACGCACTCGCTGGATCACCGAGTTCGACTGGCGCTGGCTGCCATCCAGGTTGCCGACCGCAGGCTGACGCATTCCAGCGGACAGCGTCACCCCCGGTGTCGGCGTGTAATCGGTGCCCAGCTGGGCACCGATTTCATATCGCAGAGGCGCATCGGGGTCGAAGAAGGAGGCCTGTAAATAGGGGCCGAAACGGTAAGCGAAATGGGGGTAAGCGTCGCTTGTGAAACCGCCTTCGATCAACGGTATGCTGTCCGATATTTCGGCGCGGGCAAAGCTGCGCCAGGAACCATCTAGATCATGTTCCAGCTCATAGAGATCCTCGCGGTTGATGCGGACAGAGCTGAGTGGCACGCCGTTTGACATGAGTGCAATATCAAAGCTTTGCGTTTGCGGCGGCTGGGTATTGGCCAGCACCCGCGTCGTGCGCCCGATCGCCTGCGCAGCCTGACCGTAGGTGGCGTTTTCGACCCCGACCCGCAGAATTTCCCCTTTGCCCTCAAGATAGACCAGCCGCAGCCCTTCCTGCTCCAGCCTTTGGGCCAGAACCTGCTGCATGAGTCCTACCGTGGGCGGATCATCCGGTAGGTTCCAGCTGGCGAGCGCCACTCGGTCAATGGGTACCAAGGGCGGCGGCGAGGCCCCCTGCCCGCCCGGTGCCACGCTTTGGCGCGGATCGATGAAATAGCTATAGCTGAGCCCTAGGGTCGTGCCGTGCATATAGGCAGCGGTCAGCTGTGATCCGTTCCGGAAGCGATACTGGGCGCCGAAGTTGAGCGGCGAGCTGACTTCGAAGCCGACCCTGTCACGCTCGGCGCTGTAGAGATCCGGTGAGTATTCAGCCAGCAGGGTCAGGCGGTCGCTGTAGGCCCAGCTGGCCCCGCCGAAGAACACGGCATCGCCCCGGAACCAATTGCCAAAATCAAGCTGGCCGGTTGTCGATATGCCACCGGCGTTAGCGTCAGGACGCGTTTTGAAGCGGTCTGACAGAAGTCCCAGAGGGTTGGAGAAACTTCCTCTCCCTGCCAAACGCCCCCACCCGATGCCGCCTGACAGCTTAAGGCGGTCTCGGAAGGTCTTGGTGGCAACCAAATACTCTGAGGCGTAGATTCCGGTGCCGCCAAAGTCGCGCAACCCGAGGGCCAGGGCCGGAGCTCTTTGGCCTTCCTCGCGCAACAGAAAGTGGATGTCGAAGCTGCGGTCGTATCGGTTGCCGATGGCCCCATCGAAATCCTCGATTACAGCATAACGGAAGCTGCCATGAACCCAAGGCAGCATCTGGAAGGTCATGGTGGCGCGCAAGGTCTTGTCTAGCATGCCGCTCGTAAAAGACAGCGTGCCATCGGGATACATCTCAGCTGTTGGGGTTTCGATCAGACCCGGCGTGCCGTAATTGGATGTGCTCTGTGCTTGTGCCATTGTCGGAACAGCTGCCAATAGTGCAGCCAGAAGCTGTTTCCGTCTCTGAAATGCTGATCTTCTCATATCGTCAAAACAATCACTTTTAGCACGCTCTTTCCCCTACCCCCTTTTAAATGGGGTGTCCCGCATCCCGGCCAAGAAAAGTGAAATGCCCGTCCTCTGTGGCGAATCTGCCTGATAGTTTCATCTCTTCAGGGTGTCGATACCTACTGATCCTGCGCCAAATTTGAATGAGGCCTTTGAGAAACGCTGCCGGCAGAAGCAATTGAGAGCAAGGAAGAGTGAAAAATGGTGTTTTCCCGGATACGTAGACTACTTTTGCGCAGTGCAGCATTCTCAGACCGCGAAAGGCATGATAGTTTAGTGTAGGATAGGTTTTAGGAGATTGACGATGATCAGGATTGCTCTTGTGGCTTTGGCCCTTTCTGCAGCCAGCGTTTATGCGCAAGAATCCACTAACGCATCAACATCCGGTAGCAGCGCATCCGGTGGGGCTGCGCAAGCCACCCCCGCTGGTACCACGACTACGGCATCAGTAGGGGCAACCTCAGTTGGTGCTCCTGTAGGCGCAGCTGGTGCTGCATCAGCGGCAGGTGTTACTGGCTTCGTACCGCTTGTCGCCCCGGCCTTGGGCGCGGTAGCCGCAGTTGCAGGTGTTGCCGCTGCTGCAGGCGGTGGTTCGACACCCTCCACCACAAGCACCGTCAGCACAAACTAAAGCTGCGCTGAACGTCAAAACAAGAAAAGGCGCGTCTCCAATGAGGCGCGCCTTCTCCTTTTCCCTTCCTGCAGCGGGGCGGTTAGTTTGCGTAATACTTCGACCCGTAGTCGCCGTAGCTGTAACCGTATTGTTTCATCTTACGAGTACTGATCTGTCCTAGGATCATCCCGGCCAGACGCTGGTTATCAGTGTGGAAGAGGCGCAGGCTTTCAGCCACATCCTGCTCTACAGTGTCATTCCATTTGACCGTCAACAGCACCGCATCAGCACTCCGGGCGATCAGCCGGGCGTCAGACACGATCAGCACGGGAGGAGTGTCGATCAGGATGACGTCATAGCGCTGACGCATCTCGTCCAGGAACTCCCGGAACCGTTCGGAGGCAAAGAGGTCAGCCGCGTTAGCTGATGTCTTTTCTCCAGCTAGGATGTCGCATCCCAACAGGCTGTCCTGAAAGATTGCCTCCTCTGCGGCAGTTTCCCCGGCCAGCACAGAAACAATCCCCTTGGACGGCACATTGCTGAGCTGCGCAGTCATGGTCCTCCGCCGGATGTCTCCCTCGATCAGAAGAACCTTTTTGCCAATTCCTACAAAGTTCTGCGCGAGAGCCAGAGAGTTGGTGGTCTTGCCTTCACCTGGCAGAGAGGACGTCATGACCACAACCTGCGGCGGGCGGTCAACATTGGAGAGCATCAGGGAAGTGCGCAGGTTGCGAACGGCTTCCGCTGTTGCCGAAGACGGTTTCTCTGTGAGGTATTCCAAGACTTTACGGCGCCCGCTAGCCGGGAACACCGGGATCTGGCCAAGCACACTGTACCCGGTCTTGCGCTCTACCTCTTGTGCAGAGCGGTATCCTCTGCGCCGGGCTTCTTGAAGCAGCACAATACCGGCGCCAAGCATCAGCCCGAGGATCCCGCTCATGGCAAGGATCAGGGACTTCTTGGGTGCGGAAGGCCTAGTCGGGATTACGCCCCGCGAAAGCATTCGGCTGTCGGCTTTCTGAATGCCTTCTTGGGCAGAGGTTTCCTTCAGGCGGGTCAGGAAGTACTCGTATAGCAGGCGCACAGCTTCAGCTTCCCGGGTGAGCTGCTGCAGCGTGATTAGATCTTCGCTTTGCTGAGCGATCTGTTTGGTCAGCTCCGCTTCCGACAAGGTTAAAGCCTGCATCTGCTGCGTCGCACGTCGGCTTTCCAGTGCAGCCCTGGCAAGAAGACGTTGGAAGGCAGTGTCAAAGGACGCCTCCCAAGACTCTGTGCCGCTGGACTGCTCTAGGAGCCGCTGCAACTGCCGGTCCTGACTGACTTCCGCCTGGGCCTCACGGGTCTCTGCGGCCCGTAGACTTTCATAGCGCACCTTAGCATTTTCTGATGCCGTTTTGGCTAAGGAGATGCGCTCGCGCAAATCCTTCAGTTGCACCTCTTGGGCTTGGAGGGATTCTGGTGATACCAGAGTTGTTGAGCTGTTAAACTCGTTTGCTTTTGCTTCCGCAGTTTCCAGCTCCACCTGTAGTTCTGCCACTCGGTCGGTTAGCCAGGTCGTTGCTTGCTCGGTGGCATCGAATTTAACCTCAATCTGGTTAAGGATGTAGAGATCCACAATGGTGTCAGCGATCAGTGCGGATTTGCGAGCAGACTCCGTTTCAACCGTGACCTGAAAAACGAGGCTCTGGGGCACATTGCGGACCGATACCTGCTCCAGAAGGGCAGAAATAACATCGTCGCGGATTAGCTTCGCCGCCAGCTCGGGGAACACATCTGAGGGATTGTCCGCCCATCCCAGAAATGACTGCAAGCTGCTGAGGGCGGAAGGAGGGCGAATCTCGGCATTGAATTCCGGGTCCGAAATCAGGTCGAGCTTGTCGACGACCTTGCCCATCAGGCCCCGCGACTTCAACACTTCGAGCTCGGAATTGACCTCCGAGGAATCCCCAGACAGCCCACCCACAACACTTTGCAGATTAACAATGCTTTCCTGCTTGGTCTCCAGCATCACGACCGCGCTGGATGTGTAAATCGGAACAGCTGCTACAAAAGCGTAGAGGGCGCCGAGTAGAATTGTAGTGACTGTTGCCAGAACCACGATCCACTTGCCGCGCCACAAAGTGGCAAGCAAGGCGCTAAGATCGATCACATCGTCTTCTGGGGCTTCAACTGGCGCTGGCCGCGCCACGGCGAAAGAAGCTTCATTCAAAGGCGCTTGTTTCATGAATCCTCAACTACTCAAATGGCTGTCGGCGCTGCATGCGCGCCAACTTCGCATACACGTCAGAGGTTGAATAGAAAAGGTCTTCACACAATTGCTCGAATGGCGGGTTTCAACGACCAGTCCTACCTAGGATGGCCGAAGCTGTCATCAGGATGATTTTAAGATCACACAAAAAGCTGCGTCGGGACAGATAGGTCACATCCAGCGCCACTCGCTGATCATAACTGATGTCGTTGCGCCCTGAGATCTGCCAAGGCCCGGTTATTCCGGGCTTCTGGACAAGATAGGCCGCAACGCTTTCTCCGTATTTAGTAAGCTCCTTGGCGACGATCGGCCGCGGGCCGACAAAGCTCATCTCGCCCTTC
Organism: Leisingera coralii; assembly: GCF_049056525.1. Lineage (NCBI taxonomy): Bacteria > Pseudomonadati > Pseudomonadota > Alphaproteobacteria > Rhodobacterales > Roseobacteraceae > Leisingera > Leisingera coralii. The sequence continues at coordinate 9,031 of NZ_JBHUPT010000097.1, forward strand.
AGAACGTTCAATATCTGCGGCAACTCATCCAAACTGGTCTCGCGCAGGAAATGGCCCAGCCGGTTGATGCGCGGGTCGTTGGTAAGTTTGTGATCGCGCTCCCATTCCGCTGCGGCCTCTGGGTTGTCATCCAAATATGCTTGCAGTCGGGATTCTGCATCCGCCACCATACTGCGGATCTTCCAGCACTTGAACGGCTCGCCCTTCTGCCCTACTCGGGTGTGTCCAAAAAAGCCGGGCCCGCCATCGTGGCGCACGATAAACCACAAGACTAAGATGATGGGGGCAATAACCGGCAACAGAACCAAAGCGAGAGTGATATCGAAGGCCCGCTTCCCGGCAACAGCATAAAAGCCAGACGCCGCCAGACCAGAAGTTTCGCGCGTAATACCGTTTTCGATGGCTTGTGCGGAAAAGGAGAAGTCTTGCATCGCCAAATACCCTGCTTCCCAACTGCTACCGAAAGCGCTTTGGGGTGTTAAAACTAATTTAGTAACGTGATGGAGTTATGGTTGCATGCCGGGAGTCTGCATGTTGTGTCTTATTAGGTAGTACTAACCACATATTGCACCACGCATTGCGAAAGATGAGTGCGCAAGCCACGTTCCGCCACTCTCCCTTAAGGTGAATTTCCTATTTGAAATAGCTATTTGCATTCCTCATGGTTGTAAAGTGAAATATTTTGCTGCGTTTGAGCAAAAATTCGGATCGTTGCGCGGGCAGTGCGTGGATACCTGAACTTTGTAGACTTGCCTTAGTGTTGGGCGTCAGGTGGGCTGAGCTCTGGGCCCGGCGCGGTTCAATCCTCCGTCCGCATTGCAGGTATTGGCCATGTTTCGGTTGTCTGCCATTCTTTCCTAAGGCCGCTCACAGGCAGGTATTCCTATACGGATGAGTTCGCTGCCCTTTATTTTGTAGACGCCGACAATCCGGTTGCGCGCTCTCTCCATAAACCAAGCCTTCAGCGGTTTAGGGTAGTAGTCTGCCATCACTTGACTGAAGTAATCGAAATCCTTCTGTCGCAGACGCCGACCGTTTCGTGAGGGGCCATGGAAGCCGAAAATGGTGTGGGGGTGCACGCAGGTGCCTGGCAATCCCAGAAACATAGTGCAGGTAGAGTAGCAGATCCGGCCTCTAATTTCGACGCGCACACCGCTTCGTCGAAGCTTCTTCAGCTCAATCAATCGGAGGTGCAGGTAGCCGCCGGGGTCGTCTCCTACGATAAGAATTTGGTTCGCATCTGCCGCCGAAGACAGTAGCGGCGCTAGAGCCAAACCGAAGGCAGCAGCGACCTTTCCGAACCGTGTCATCTGAGCGGGATTGCAGAGAGCGCTTGGCATTCGGGCGCGGATCCCGCTTTCCGAGCCATTCTGGAGGCCACGCTGTAAACGCGACCGGTGCTCTTGGTGTCGCTGGTCCGTATGTTACATAGTGGATCACGGACCTCCCTGTTCGCAGTGCCGTCTTTGATACCCATCACAAAATCCCTCCTGATTTCTCTTCAGGGTGTCGTCGTCGGCTCCTGCCTGGGTGGTGGCCACCTTAGTACTGTTGCTGCGGCTGCTCCTGCAGCCGACCCGGCGCGAAAGGGGACCGTGATGCCTCAAGAGGCATTGCATCATAATCGCGGTGAGGCGGATGCCCCCAAATGGGGATAGTTTTCGGGTCAAGGAGTGTTGTTCCTCAAGACGTCAGCCCGGATACGCGCCCTGCTCTCTTCTCGAGTAGCAGGTTGCGGTTTGTTCGAAAGGGGATCCTTAAACGGACATTCTTCCACCCAGATACCCGTTTCTGCATTTACTGCAGAAATCGGTTCTCATTTGAGTGGTACGGCAATAGTCTCATTGTGGGGGCCTCTTGCGTTATATCTACGCTGTTGAGAAGCAACTTTGCCTCGGGCCAACCCAAAGGAGTTGTTTATGACGGGAATCCGTATTGGCTATGCTCGCTGTTCGACGGACAAACAGGATCTGGCCGCACAGCGTGCAGCGCTTCTGGATTTGGATGTGCCAGACGACCGGATCTACACTGATCATGGGCTGACCGGGACAAGTCGCGAACGCCCTGGTTTGGCTCAGGCTTTGGCAGCGGTGCGCCAGGGGGACACGTTTGTCGTTGCCAAGCTCGACCGTCTTGCACGTTCTGTTCCCGACGCAAGAGCCATCGCCGCGGAGCTGGAAGAGCGCGGGGTCAGACTGGCGCTCGGCCACAGCGTTTATGATCCGGCCGATCCTATGGGAAAGATGTTCTTCAACATCCTCGCGACCTTTGCCGAGTTCGAAGTGGATCTGATCCGGATGCGCACCAAGGAAGGCATGGCTATTGCCCGGGCGAAAGGCAAGCTGAAGGGCAAGAAACCGAAACTTTCCCCGCGCCGCCAAATTGAATTGCGCAGGATGTATGACACTGGCGACTATTCTATCGGTGATTTGGCTGAGGTCTTTGATGTCTCCCGTCCCACGGTCTACCGGGTCTTACACCGGACAGCGGTAATGGAATAAGGCCAGCTCACCCAATCCGGCTAGGGCCACATCTGCACAGTGTGGAGCACGCGCAGCACTGTCACCGCCGCTGTGGTTTCGGTATAGACCACTATGTAGTTGGGTCGGACCACTAGTTCCCGAGTACCCTTTACCCTGCCAGGGCGGCAGCGTTTCGGATGGGTTGTGAGCAGTTCCACCTTACCCTGGATTTCTTCCATGAGGGCAAGGGCTGCGTCTGGGTTGTCATCCGAGATGTAGTCGACAATCGCCATCAAGTCAGCGACCGCCGGGGCCTTCCATACAAGTTCAGGCACGGCGCTTTTTGTCGATCAGGGTGCGAGCGTCCTGCATCACCTGGTCGTGCGGGGTGGCCGGGGTCGGATCTGACAGTGCCTCCTGAACCTTGGCGCGGAACCAGGCGTCATAGGCATCCGGATCTGCTGTCAGACCGGCAGGCAGACCACCCTCGGCAGCAACGCGGGTCAGTAGAATACGCACAGCATCTGACAGCGTCAGGCCAACACTGGACAGAGCGTCGGCCGCTTGTGCCTTGAGTTGGTCGTCCACACGGACGTGTAGCATCGAGGTTTGGGCGGGCATGGCATGTTCTCCTAATTTCCTGAGACACTATGTATCTCAAATGAGATTCATTCAAGCTGTCCGAAAGGAACTTCTCGTGTGTGTCCCCTGCACTTTACAAAACCAAGGGAGCCCCCCCGCGAAATACCGGCTGAAGCACAATGGAACAGACACTTGAACAGATTGACTGTGCAAGCTTTAGCCTAGAGGTTGCGGGACCGGGGCTGAAAGAGAGTTTCTGGTGCGCAGCCCGGCGCGTCGTCACATTTGCGCGGTTAGGAACCGCGGCGCGCTGCCGTCCAGGCAGACTGCAGACAGAGTTCCGGTAGCATAGGCCCCCGTATCCACTGCTATCCGACCCTGCTCTGCCGCCGGCTGGTTTACAATGGTGTGGCCATGAACCACCCAGATTCCGTCCCGCCGCGGTTTGCGGATGAAATCGGGATGCCCCCACAAAATGGCGTCCTCTGTTTGCTCATCTGGAGCTGCGCGCGGATCCGCGCCTGCGTGGACGGCCAGAACATTGCCCGACAGCACCGAGGTTTCCAATCCAGCCACCCAGGATGTCAGCGTCTCCCCCATCGCCTCCTGCAACCTGTCCCGGCATTCACAGAGTTCCTCTCTGTTCATTTGCGGCCGCGCGCCGCGAACGTCAAATGAGGCCAGAGTCTGCAGGCCTCCATTCCTGATCCAGCGCCCGCCCTCACCGCCGGGATCCTGGAGAAATCGCAACAGCATGTCCTCGTGGTTGCCCATCAGGCAGGTCAAGTCCGGACGCTCCCGGAGGTAACGCAGCACTTCGGCACTCTGCTCGCCCCGGTCGATATAATCCCCGGCAAGAATGATCCGGTGGCCATGCGGCACTTGACGGAGCATGCGCTCCAGCAGCGGTAGACAGCCATGCACATCCCCAATCACACAGAGCGGTATGTCCGGTGCTGGATCAGGAAAGGATGCGCCCTGCCCGGCCCAGTCGCCGAATTTCTGAAACAAGGATGACAACACGATCAGCGGATCTCCCTCGACCTTCTTGATGCAGCGAGCCCTGGTGCTGGGCATAGCACCAGGGCTTTGACAATCACTTTGGTGATAATGGTTCGACCGTATAGAGGCAAGCGAGCAGGCTAAAACGGTGCCGCAATCTGGCACCCCCATGCCGATGTGTTCGCTGCCTTTCAATTTGTTGGCCCCGAAATACGGTGCCGTGATGAATTTGATGTACTCTATCTTCAAACGGGCCAAATCAACATTGTCGAAGAAGCGGTCAAGTTTTCACATCCTGGACGTGTCGCGGTTTGATGCCGCCGCATGGCGGCAGTGAGCCGAGGCTATGTGGAAACTCCCTGGCATGGTAATCTCCAGACGGGCAGCGGGAGATAATCATGGCAGGCTTTATCGAGGGCGTG
>NZ_JBHUPT010000098.1:0-442 GCF_049056525.1 Leisingera coralii
GCGGATTTCCATTTCCACCAGCTCCAGCAGCTCTTCGTCGTCGACCTGGTCAACCTTGTTCATGAACACGACCAGGGCAGGCACGCCAACCTGGCGCGCCAGCAGGATGTGCTCGCGGGTCTGCGGCATCGGGCCGTCAGCCGCGTTCACCACCAGGATCGCGCCGTCCATCTGAGCCGCGCCGGTGATCATGTTCTTGACGTAGTCGGCGTGGCCGGGGCAGTCGACGTGAGCGTAGTGGCGCGCGTCGGTTTCATATTCCACGTGGGCGGTGGAGATGGTGATGCCGCGGGCTTTTTCTTCCGGCGCGCCGTCGATCTGGTCGTAGGCTTTGAAGTCGCCGAAGTACTTGGTGATCGCTGCGGTCAGCGTGGTTTTGCCGTGGTCAACGTGGCCGACGGTGCCGATGTTGACGTGCGGTTTATTACGTTCAAACTTTTCC
>NZ_JBHUPT010000099.1:0-22143 GCF_049056525.1 Leisingera coralii
ATGGCCTCCTTTTGTTTCGAGAGGGGCCCGCAACGGCCGCGAACCCCTCAATTTCTTGACGCTTACGCGTATTTCGCCTGGATCTCTTCCGAGATGTTCTGCGGCACCGGATCGTAGTGATCGAACTGCATGGTGAACTGGGCGCGGCCCGAGCTCATCGAACGCAGGGTGTTGATGTAGCCGAACATGTTGGCCAGCGGCACCATTGCGTCGATGGCGATGGCGTTGCCGCGGTTCTCCTGGCCGGACACCTGGCCGCGGCGGGACGTCAGGTCGCCGATGATACCGCCGGTGTATTCTTCCGGGGTGATCACCTCCACCTTCATGATCGGCTCCAGCAGCTTGGCGCCGGCCTTTTTCAGACCTTCGCGCATGCACATGCGGGAGGCGATTTCAAAGGCCAGAACCGAGGAGTCCACGTCGTGGAACTTACCGTCGATCAGGGCAACCTTGAAGTCGATCACCGGGAAGCCTGCCAGCGGACCGGAGTCCATGACCGACTGGATGCCTTTTTCGACACCCGGGATGTATTCCTTCGGAACCGAACCGCCGACGATGCGGGATTCGAAGGAGTAGCCTTCGCCTGCTTCGGTCGGAGAGATGATCAGCTTCACCTCGGCGAACTGGCCCGAACCACCCGACTGTTTCTTGTGGGTGTAGGAATGCTCGATCTCGTGGCCGATGGTCTCACGGTAGGCCACCTGCGGCGCACCGATGTTCGCTTCGACTTTGAATTCGCGCTTCAGACGGTCCACCAGGATGTCCAGGTGAAGTTCGCCCATGCCCTTCATGATGGTCTGACCGGACTCGAGGTCGGTTTCGACGCGGAAGGACGGGTCTTCGGCGGCCAGACGGGCCAGACCCTGGGACATCTTCTCCTGGTCGCCCTTGGTCTTGGGCTCAACCGCGATCTCGATCACCGGATCGGGGAAGGTCATGGTTTCCAGAACCACCGGATCCTTGGCGTCGCAGAGGGTGTCGCCGGTGGTGGTGTCTTTCAGACCCGCCAGCGCGATGATGTCGCCTGCAAACGCTTCTTCGATCTCTTCCCGGTTGTTGGAGTGCATCATCATCATACGGCCGATGCGCTCTTTCTTGCCCTTGGTCGAGTTCAGGATCGAGTCGCCCTTGCTCAGCACGCCGGAGTAGATCCGGGTGAAGGTCAGGGAGCCGACAAACGGGTCGTTCATGATTTTGAACGCCAGGCCGGAGAAGGCCATGTTGTCATCGGCACGGCGGGCGATGTTGCGGACTTCTTCCTCGTCGCCGGGCTTGAAGCCCATGTAATCGACAACGTCCAGCGGGCTGGGCAGGTAGTCGATCACGGCGTTGAGCAGCGGCTGAACACCTTTGTTCTTGAACGCGGAACCGCCCAGAACCGGAACGAAGTGCAGCGCCAGGGTGCCCTTCCGCAGCAGTTTGCGCAGGGTCGGCACGTCGGGCTCTTCACCTTCCAGGTAGGCTTCCATGGCGTCGTCGTCTTCTTCGACGGCGGCCTCGATCATCTTGCCGCGCCACTCTTCGGCCATGTCCTTGAGCTCGTCGCGGATCTCGGCGTGCACCCAGGACGCGCCCAAGTCTTCACCCTGCCACAGCCACTCTTTCATGGTGACCAGGTCGATCAGGCCTTCCAGCTCGTTCTCGGCGCCGATCGGGATACCAACCGGAACCGCGCGGGCGCCGGTGCGGTCTTCGATCATGCGGACGCAGTTGAAGAAGTCCGCGCCGATCTTGTCCATCTTGTTGACGAACACCATGCGCGGAACCTTGTAGCGGTCAGCCTGGCGCCACACGGTCTCGGTCTGGGGCTCAACACCGGCGTTGGCGTCCAGAACGCAGACGGCACCGTCGAGAACCGCCAGCGAACGCTCAACTTCGATGGTGAAGTCAACGTGGCCGGGGGTGTCGATGATGTTCAGGCGGTGCTTCGGGGTGTCGGCGGTCTTGCCGTCCTCGGTGCGCTCCCAGAAGGTGGTGGTCGCAGCCGAGGTGATGGTGATACCGCGTTCCTGCTCCTGCTCCATCCAGTCCATGGTGGCTGCACCGTCGTGCACCTCACCGATGTTGTGGGATTTGCCGGTGTAATACAGGATGCGCTCGGAGCAGGTGGTTTTACCTGCGTCGATGTGCGCCATGATACCGAAGTTACGGTACAGTTCGAGGGGATATTCGCGTGCCATAGGTCTAGGTCCTCTAGCTTACCAGCGATAGTGGCTGAAGGCTTTGTTCGCCTCGGCCATCTTGTGGGTGTCTTCGCGCTTCTTGACCGCGGTGCCACGGGACTGGACGGCGTCCAGCAGCTCGCCTGCGAGGCGCTCTTCCATGGTGTTTTCGTTGCGGTTGCGCGCGGCGGTGATCAGCCAGCGGATTGCCAGCGCTTCGCGGCGCTCGGGGCGGACTTCGACCGGAACCTGGTAGGTTGCACCGCCAACACGGCGGGAGCGGACCTCAACGGACGGCTTCACGTTGTCCAGCGCTTCGTGGAACACTTCCACCGGGGCGCGCTTGATCTTGGTCTCAACGCGGTCCAGTGCGTTGTACACGATACGCTCTGCGACCGACTTCTTGCCGTCGATCATCAGGTTGTTCATGAATTTGGTCAGAACGCGGTCGCCGAACTTGGCGTCGGGCAGGACTTCGCGCTTCTCTGCGGCGTGACGACGGGACATCTCGCTCTCTCCTTCTTACTTAGGACGCTTCGCGCCGTACTTCGAGCGGCGCTGCTTACGGTCTTTAACGCCCTGGGTATCCAGAACACCGCGCAGGATGTGGTAACGGACACCCGGAAGGTCTTTCACACGGCCGCCACGGATCAGAACCACGGAGTGCTCCTGAAGGTTGTGGCTTTCACCGGGGATGTAGGAGATCACTTCGAAACCGTTGGTCAGGCGGACCTTCGCAACTTTCCGCATAGCGGAGTTCGGCTTCTTCGGGGTGGTGGTGTACACGCGGGTGCAGACGCCGCGCTTCTGCGGGCACTGCTCCAGGTGCATGGACTTCGAGCGTTTAACTTTCGGCTGCCGCGGCTTGCGGATCAGCTGCTGGATCGTGGGCATTCCGGTATATTCCCCGTTTCGCAACACATGTGTCATGCACGCCGGCGCGTGCGGGTGAAATCGCTGCACTTATGCGTCCACAAGCGCAAAAACCGCAATCGCTCCCGTTCCGAGGTGAGACGACGCGGTGAGTTTACAGAGGGCCCGGGTGGTAAAAGTGCCCAGGCCTTGAGCCACTGCAATTTTGAATTCGGCTTACGGAGACGTACTCCGGGTGCCGGATAGCCGCGCGTATATGGGGAGTCGCGCAGGTTGTCAACAGCAGGCGGGCGTGTGGCCCCTGCCCTGGCCGCCTCTGCCCCCTGACTGTCCCGGGGCACGCTTGCCAGGGAGCGGCACGCCCTGCATAGTCGCCGCAAACGCCTTTGTCACGAAACGGATTTCAGAATGCAGGTTATCGGGTTGTGCCGGTTTTCCTACCCGGCGCTTGGCGGCTTCCAGGTCGAGCATGAGACCGTGGACGCGCGCATCGCCTACCTTTATGCCGAAGAGCGGCTGGAGGAGCGGTTCAGGCTGCTGGAGACCGTCGCCCTGCCCGGGCTGCGCGGCCAGACCGATCAGGATTTCGACCTGATCATTGTCATCGGCGACAGCCTGCCCCGGCGCCATCGCGACCGGCTGCATGACCTGACGGCGGACATGCCGCAGGCCCGGATCCTGTCCGAGCCGCCGCGCCGCCACCGGGAAGTGATGAAAGAGATCCTCAACACCGCCCGCCGGGATCCGGACAAGCCCTGCCTGCAGTTCCGTCATGATGACGACGACGCGGTTGCAACCGACTTTGTCGAGCGGCTGCGGGAAACCGCGCGGGACTGCGCCAAGCTGTTTGCAAGGACCCCGACCGCGGCGATCGACTTCAACCGGGGCTATATCGCGGAATTCGGCCCTGAGGGGATTTCAGCAGTGCCCGCCATCAGCCCTTATGAGACGGCGGCGCTGGGGATGTATGCCGCCGGGAGCGTGCGCCAATCGATCATGAACTTTGCGCATCACCGCATCCACCATCACATGCCCAGCGTCACAATCAGCGATGCGCCCATGTGGGTGCGCAGCCACAACGGTTTCAACGATTCCCGGCAGCGGCGGGTCCCGGAGGCAGAGGTTGCGCCGCTGACGCCCAAGGAGGAGCTGGAATTCGCAACCTTCTTCGGCATCAAGGCCGGCAGGGTGCGCGAGGTGTTCAAACCTGGGCAGACCGGGCTTTGCGGCTGACCTGCCGCTCCCGGTAGAAGGTGAAAATCCCCGCGCCGGCAACAATGGCGGCTCCTGCCAGGGTGACCGCATCCGGCCATTCGCCGAACACCAGCCAGCCCAGCAGCAGCGCCCAGAGAAGACCGCTGTAGCGCAAGGGCGCGATCACCGCGATCTCCCCCACCCGCATGGTCATGACCGAACACAGGTAGCCGGCAAAGATGAACAGCGCCGCGCCCATCAGGATCAGAAGGTTGCTGCGGTCCATCGGCTGCCATTCCACCGCGGCGGAGGTGGCGATCCCGAAGGCCATCACGGCGAGGGAGGACATCAGGGTCACGGTCATCGACGGCACCTCGGGCGGCATCCGGCGGGTGACCAGGTCGCGGGCGGTGATGCAGGCCACCGACGCCAGCGCATAAAGCGCGCCGTCGCTGAAGCCTTCCGGCCCCGGCCGCACGATCAGCAGCATGCCGCAGAAGCCGGCGGCAATCGCCGCCATCCGGCGCCAGCCGACCGGCTCGCGCAGGAACAACGCAGCGCTCAGGGTCACCGCCAGCGGCAGCACCTGCAGCACCGCGGTGACATTGGCGATCGGCATCACCATCAGCGCGGTCAGGAACAGATAGGTCGCCGACACTTCCCCCGCGCAGCGCAATGCGATCATTCCCCAGGCCCGGCCCGGCAGCCGCAGGCACAGACCGCCCAGCCGCAGGGCCAGAAGATAGATCAGGAAACTGGCGGCAATGCCGCGGATGGTGAGGATCTGCGGCAGCGGCAGCGCCCCGCCGATCAGCTTTACCAGCGCATCGTTGAAGGTATAGGCCGCCATCGCCGCCGTCATCAGCAGCGCCCCGGTCTGGTTCGGGGTCATCGCCGCCCCGCCGTGATCAATTGCAGCCTGACATTCATCCCTGCGCCCTCCCTGCCCGGCAACAGATAGCCCTGGCAGCAGAAATGAAAAAGCCCCCGCATCACCGATGCGGGGGCTTTTCTGTTTGTCTGCTGCGGCAGCTTAGTCGCGGCTTTCCGGGGTTTCGACCAGGATATCCGCCTCGTCGCCGCCCATCACGTCCTCGTCCATCACCGGTGCGGCCAGGGCTGCAGCGGCTTCGGCTTCCTCGCGGCGGGCTTCCAGCACCACGTTGTCGCGGCCCTGGGCAATCTGGCGCACCCGCTGGGTCGCGCCGCCGGTGCCGGCCGGGATCAGGCGGCCCACGATGACGTTCTCCTTGAGGCCGACCAGCTTGTCCTTCTTGCCCTGCACCGAAGCCTCGGTGAGGACCCGGGTGGTCTCCTGGAAGGAGGCCGCCGAGATGAAGGAGCGGGTCTGCAGCGACGCCTTGGTGATGCCGAGCAGGATCGGCTCGCCCTGAGCAGGACGCTTGCCGCGGGCCAGCGCCTTTTCGTTGGCGGCGTCGAATTCCTGCTTGTCCACGTGCTCGCCTTTCAGCAGCGTCGTGTCGCCGGAGTCGGAGATCTCCCACTTCTGCAGCATCTGGCGGACGATCACCTCGATGTGCTTGTCGTTGATCTTCACACCCTGCAGGCGGTAGACGTCCTGGACCTCGTCGATCATGTAGTTCGCCAGTGCCTCGACACCCATGATGGACAGGATGTCATGCGGCGCCGGGTTGCCGTCCATGATGTAGTCGCCCTTCTGGACAAAATCACCTTCCTGAACCGGAATGTGCTTGCCCTTGGGCACCATGTATTCGACGGGCTCCATCGACTCGTCGCTGGGCTCGATCGAGATGCGGCGCTTGTTCTTGTAGTCGCGGCCGAAGCGCACGTATCCATCGATTTCGGCGATGATCGCGTGATCCTTCGGACGGCGGGCTTCGAACAGTTCCGCAACGCGCGGCAGACCACCGGTAATGTCCTTGGTCTTGGCGCCTTCACGCGGGATACGCGCGACGACGTCGCCTGCCATGATCTGCTGGCCGTCTTCGACCGACAGAATGGCGTCCACGGACATCGGGTAGGTCAGCGGGTTGCCGTTGTCGTTGCGCACCGGCTCGCCGTTGCTGTCGACCAGGATGATTTCCGGCTTCAGGTCGGAGCCCTTCGGAGCCGCACGCCAGTCGATCACGATCTTCTGGGTCATGCCGGTGGCTTCGTCGGTCTCGTCGCGGACGGCGAGGCCCGAGATCAGGTCCACGTATTTCGCGGTACCCGGCTTCTCGGCGATGATCGGCAGGGTGTAGGGGTCCCATTCGAACAGCTTGTCGCCGCGGCTGACCTGCTGGCCTTCCTTGACGAACAGCTTGGAGCCGTAGCCCAGCTTGTGGCTGGCGCGCTCTTCGCCGTGCTCGTCCTGGATGATCAGCTTCATGTTGCGGCCGACAACCAGAGTCTCGCCGTTGGCGTTCTCCAGGGTCTGCGGCATCTCGAAGACGATCTTGCCTTCCTGCGAGGCTTCCAGGAACGACTGCTGGCCGCCCTGGGCAACACCGCCGATGTGGAAGGTCCGCATGGTCAGCTGGGTGCCGGGTTCACCGATCGACTGTGCCGCGATGATGCCGACAGCCTCACCGGTGTTCACCTGGGTGCCGCGTGCAAGGTCACGGCCATAGCACATGGCGCAGACGCCCTCTTCGGACTCACAGGTCAGCGGCGAGCGGATGCGGGTCGACTGGACGCCGGCCTCTTCCACTGCGTCGGCCATGCGCTCGTCGATCAGCTGGCCGGCGGCGACGATGATCTCCTCGGTGCCGGGGCGCTTGATGTCATCCGCAGCCACACGGCCCAGGATGCGCTCGCCCAGCGAGGCCACGACTTCGCCGTCGTTGATCGCCGCTTCCGCAGTGATCGCGCGCTCGGTGCCGCAGTCATGCTCGCGCACGATGCAGTCCTGCGCCACGTCCACCAGACGGCGGGTCAGGTAGCCCGAGTTCGCGGTCTTAAGCGCGGTATCGGACAGACCCTTACGGGCGCCGTGGGTCGAGTTGAAGTACTCGAGAACGGTCAGGCCTTCTTTAAAGTTCGAGATGATCGGAGTCTCGATGATGTCGCCGTTCGGCTTGGCCATCAGGCCGCGCATGCCGCCCAGCTGCTTCATCTGCGTGACCGAGCCACGCGCACCGGAGTGGGCCATCATGTAGACCGAGTTCGGTTCCATCACGGCGCCGTTCTCGTCCCGGCGGTCGGCCGAGATGGTCTGCATCATGGCTTCGGTGACGCGGTCGTTACACTTCGACCAGGCATCGACAACCTTGTTGTACTTTTCGCCCTGGGTGATCAGGCCGTCCATGTACTGCTGTTCGAAGTCCTTTACCTGCTCGCGGGTGTCGTCCACGATGGTCCACTTGCCGTCCGGGATCACCATGTCGTCCTTGCCGAAGGAGATGCCGGCCTTGAACGCTTCGCGGAAACCCATGGTCATGATCTGGTCACAGAAGATGACCGACTCCTTCTGGCCGCAGTAGCGGTAGACGGTGTCGATGACCTGCTGCACTTCTTTCTTCCGCAGCAGGCGGTTGACCAGCTCAAACGGCGCCTTGGCGTTTTTCGGCAGCAGCGCGCCCAGGCGGACACGGCCCGGAGTGGTCTCAAAGCGCTTGAGAACCTCGTTGCCTTCCTCGTCGATCTGGGTGATCCGCGCGGTGATCTTGGTGTGCAGGTGCACTTCACCGGCGTCCAGCGCGTGCTGGACCTCGTCGATGGTGCCAAAGACCTTGCCTTCACCAACCATGCCTTCGCGTTCCAGGGTCAGATAGTAGAGACCCAGAATCATATCCTGCGACGGAACGATGATCGGCGCGCCGTTGGCGGGCGACAGAACGTTGTTGGTGGACATCATCAGGACGCGCGCTTCCAGCTGGGCCTCAAGGCTCAGCGGGACGTGCACAGCCATCTGGTCGCCGTCGAAGTCCGCGTTGAACGCCGAGCAGACCAGCGGGTGCAGCTGGATGGCCTTGCCTTCGATCAGCGTGGGTTCGAACGCCTGGATGCCGAGACGGTGCAGCGTCGGTGCGCGGTTCAGCATCACCGGGTGCTCGCGGATCACTTCGTCCAGGATATCCCACACTTCGGGACGCTCTTTTTCGACCAGCTTCTTCGCCTGCTTCACGGTCGAGGACAGGCCCTTGGCCTCCAGACGCGAGTAGATGAAGGGCTTGAACAGTTCCAGCGCCATCTTCTTGGGCAGGCCGCACTGGTGCAGCTTCAGCTCGGGACCGGTCACGATGACCGAACGGCCGGAGAAGTCGACGCGCTTACCCAGAAGGTTCTGGCGGAAGCGGCCCTGCTTGCCTTTCAGCATGTCGGACAGCGACTTCAGCGGGCGCTTGTTGGCGCCGGTGATGACGCGGCCGCGGCGGCCGTTGTCGAACAGCGCGTCCACGGATTCCTGCAGCATCCGCTTTTCGTTGCGGACGATGATGTCCGGCGCGCGCAGCTCGATCAGCCGCTTCAGGCGGTTGTTCCGGTTGATCACGCGGCGGTACAGGTCGTTCAGGTCGGAGGTCGCAAAGCGGCCGCCGTCCAGCGGAACCAGCGGGCGCAGTTCCGGCGGGATGACCGGGATCACGGTCATGATCATCCATTCCGGACGGTTGCCCGACTCCAGGAAGGATTCCACGACTTTCAGACGCTTGATGATCTTCTTGGGCTTCAGCTCGCCGGTGGCTTCGGCCAGTTCGGCGCGCAGCTGCTCGGCTTCCGATTCCAGGTCGATCTGGGCCAGCATGTCACGGATTGCCTCGGCGCCGATGTTGGCGGTGAAGGCGTCCATGCCATAGGCATCCTGGGCGTCCATGTACTCTTCTTCGGTCATCATCTGACCATAGGTCAGGTCGGTGAGGCCCGGCTCGATGACGACGTAGTTTTCAAAGTACAGAACCCGTTCCAGGTCGCGCAGGGTCATGTCCAGCATCAGGCCGATGCGGGAGGGCAGCGACTTCAGGAACCAGATGTGCGCAACCGGCGCGGCCAGTTCGATGTGGCCCATGCGCTCGCGGCGCACTTTCTGCAGGGTAACCTCGACGCCGCATTTTTCACAGACGACGCCGCGGTACTTCATCCGCTTATATTTGCCGCAGAGGCACTCGTAGTCCTTGATCGGGCCAAAGATGCGGGCGCAGAACAGGCCGTCGCGCTCCGGCTTGAAGGTCCGGTAGTTGATGGTCTCGGGCTTTTTGATTTCGCCATAGGACCAAGACAGGATCCGTTCCGGGCTGGCCAGCGAGACTTTGATTTCGTCAAAGACCTTCGGCGGGGTCAGCGGGTTGAACGGGTTGTTGGTGATTTCCTGGTTCATTTTGATGTCCTCAAATTCGTGCGAAGGGCTGGGAGGGGCGCCCAAACTTTTTTGAAAAGTTTGGGCAAAAGTTTTCAGAAAACTTTTGTCCCCTTATTCCTCAACCTCCGCATCCAGGAGTTCCATGTTCAGGCCGAGGCCGCGGACTTCTTTAACCAGAACGTTGAACGATTCCGGCACGCCCGCCTCGAAGTTGTCCTCGCCCTTGACGATCGACTCGTAGACCTTGGTCCGGCCGGCGACGTCATCCGACTTGACGGTGAGCATCTCCTGCAGGGTGTAGGCGGCACCATAGGCTTCCAGAGCCCAGACTTCCATCTCCCCGAAGCGCTGACCGCCGAACTGCGCCTTACCGCCCAGCGGCTGCTGGGTGACCAGCGAGTACGGGCCGGTGGAACGCGCGTGGATCTTGTCGTCCACCAGGTGGTGCAGCTTCAGCAGGTACTTGATGCCGACGGTGACCGGACGCGCAAACTGCTCGCCGGTGCGGCCGTCGAACAGGATCGACTGGCCGGACTGGTCAAAGCCCGCACGCACTAGGGCGTCGTTCACATCGTCTTCCTTGGCGCCGTCGAAGACCGGGGTCGCAATCGGAACACCGCGGGTCACGTTGCCTGCGGCTTCGATCAGCGCGTCCTCGGACATGCTGGCAATGCCCTCGTCGTAGACGTCATCGCCATAGGCGTGGTGCATCGCTTCACGGACCGGGGTCAGGTCGCCCGAGCGGCGGTATTCCTGCAGCGCCTCGTCCACCTTGATGCCGAGGCCGCGTGCGGCCCAGCCCATGTGGGTCTCCAGGATCTGACCGACGTTCATACGCGACGGCACGCCCAGCGGGTTGAGGCAAAAGTCGACCGGGGTACCGTCGGCGAGGAACGGCATGTCCTCCATCGGCACCACTTTCGAGATCACACCCTTGTTGCCGTGACGGCCGGCCATCTTGTCGCCCGGCTGCAGCTTGCGCTTCACCGCGATGAAGACCTTGACCATCTTCATCACGCCCGGCGGCAGGTCGTCGCCGCGGCGGACCTTCTCGACCTTGTCCTCGAAACGGGCATCCAGGGCACGCTTCTGCGCCTCGTACTGCTCGTTCAGGGCCTCGACCACCTGGGCGTCCTGCTCGTCTTCCAGCGCCAGCATCCACCACTGGCCGCGGGACAGGGAGTCCAGCAGATCCTCGGTGATTTCGGTGCCGGCACGCACGCCTTTCGGGCCTTTGACAGCCACTTTGCCCAGCAGCATGCCGCGCAGGCGAGCGTAGATGTTGCGGTCCAGGATCGCCAGCTCGTCGTCCCGGTCACGGGCCAGACGCTCGACTTCCTCACGCTCGATCTGCAGCGCACGCTCGTCTTTCTCAACACCGTGGCGGTTGAAGACGCGCACTTCCACGACAGTACCGTAATCGCCCGGCTTCACGCGCAGCGAGGTGTCGCGCACGTCGGAAGCCTTCTCGCCGAAGATGGCGCGCAGCAGCTTCTCTTCCGGGGTCATCGGGCTTTCGCCCTTCGGAGTGATCTTGCCGACCAGAATGTCGCCCGGCTCCACATCGGCGCCGATGTAGACGATGCCCGCCTCGTCGAGGTTGCGCAGGGCTTCCTCGCCGACGTTGGGGATGTCGCGGGTGATTTCTTCCGGCCCGAGCTTGGTGTCACGGGCGGCGACTTCGAATTCCTCGATGTGGACCGAGGTGAAGACGTCGTCACGCGCGATGCGCTCGGAGATCAGGATGGAGTCTTCGTAGTTGTAGCCATTCCACGGCATAAACGCGACGACCACGTTCTTGCCCAGAGCCAGTTCGCCCATATCGGTCGACGGACCATCGGCAATCACTTCGCCCTTGGTCACGGTGTCGCCCACCTTCACCAGCGGACGCTGGTTGATACAGGTGTTCTGGTTGGAACGCTGGAACTTGCGCATGCGGTAGATATCCACGCCCGCGTCGCCCAGTTCCAGGTCCTCGGTGGCCCGGATCACGATACGCTGCGCATCGACCTGGTCGATGATGCCAGCCCGCTTGGCCTGGATCGCCGCGCCGGAGTCGATCGCAACCTTCTCCTCGATGCCGGTGCCGACCAGCGGCGCCTCTGCACGCAGCAGCGGAACCGCCTGACGCTGCATGTTCGAGCCCATCAGAGCGCGGTTGGCGTCGTCGTTTTCCAGGAACGGGATCAGCGAGGCCGCAACCGAGACCAGCTGCTTCGGCGACACGTCGATCAGGTCGACGCTTTCGTTCGGCGCCAGGGTGTAGTCGCCCGACTGACGGGTGGACACCAGGTCGTTGATGAACTTGCCGTTTTCATCCAGGGTCGCGTTCGCCTGCGCCACGGTGTGGCGCATTTCTTCGGTGGCGGACATGTAGTGAACCTCGTCGGTCACCTGTCCTTCTTTCACCACGCGGTAGGGCGTCTCAATAAAGCCGTACTTGTTGACGCGCGCAAAGGTCGCCAGCGAGTTGATCAGACCGATGTTCGGGCCTTCCGGGGTCTCAATCGGGCACATCCGGCCATAGTGGGTCGGGTGCACGTCGCGGACCTCAAAGCCGGCACGCTCGCGGGTCAGGCCGCCCGGGCCAAGCGCCGACAGGCGGCGTTTGTGGGTGACTTCCGACAGCGGGTTGGTCTGGTCCATGAACTGCGACAGCTGCGAGGAGCCGAAGAATTCGCGCACGGCAGCCGCGGCGGGCTTCGCGTTGATCAGGTCCTGCGGCATCACGGTGTCGATCTCGACGGAGGACATGCGTTCCTTGATCGCACGCTCCATGCGCAGCAGGCCGACGCGGTACTGGTTTTCCATCAGCTCGCCGACGGACCGCACGCGGCGGTTGCCCAGGTGGTCGATGTCGTCGACATCGCCGCGGCCGTCACGCAGGTCGACCAGCGCCTTGATACAGGCGACGATGTCTTCCTTGCGCAGGGTGCGCTGGGTGTCTTCGGCGTCGAGCGCCAGGCGCATGTTCATCTTCACGCGGCCGACGGCGGACAGGTCGTAACGCTCGGAGTCGAAGAACAGGGTGTCGAACAGCGCCGAGGCGGCCTCGACGGTGGGCGGCTCGCCCGGGCGCATCACACGGTAGATGTCCATGAGCGCGCTTTCGCGGGTCCGGTTCTTGTCCTGCGCCATGGTGTTGCGCATGTAGGGGCCGACGTTGACGTTGTCGATGTCCAGCACCGGGATGTCGGTGATGCCCGCATCCAGCAGCTCCTTCAGGGAGCCGCCGATCAGTTCGCCGTCCTTGTCGTATTCCAGGGTCAGTTCATCACCGGCCTCGACATAGATCGCGCCGTTGTCTTCGTTGATGATGTCCTTGGCGACGAACTTGCCGACGATGTGGTCGAAGGGAACCAGCAGCTCGGTGATGGTGCCTTCCTCGATCATCTTCTTAACGGCGCGCGGGGTGACTTTCTTGCCCGCCTCGCAGATGATCTCGCCGGTGGCGGCGTCCACCAGGTCATAGGCTGGACGGGTGCCGCGCACGCGCTCGGGGAAGAAGGGGGTGACCCAGCCGCGGGACTTCTCAAGCTTGAAGTTGACGGTGTTGTAGTAGGCATCCATGATGCCTTCCTGGTCCAGGCCCAGGGCGTACAGCAGGGTGGTCACCGGCAGCTTGCGGCGGCGGTCGATACGGGCAAAGACGATGTCCTTGGCGTCGAACTCGAAGTCCAGCCAGGAGCCGCGGTACGGGATGATGCGGCAGGCAAACAGCAGCTTGCCCGAAGAGTGGGTCTTGCCCTTGTCGTGGTCGAAGAACACGCCCGGCGAGCGGTGCATCTGGGACACGATCACACGCTCGGTGCCGTTCACGATGAAGGTGCCGTTCGGGGTCATCAGGGGCATGTCGCCCATGAAGACGTCCTGCTCCTTGATGTCCTTCACGGACTTTGCGCCGGTATCCTCGTCGACATCAAAGACGATCAGGCGCAGGGTGACCTTCAGCGGCGCCGAATAGGTCATGTCGCGCTGCATGCACTCTTCGACGTCGTACTTCGGCTTCTCGAAGGAGTACTTCACGAACTCCAGCACGGAGGTTTCGTTGAAGTCCTTGATCGGGAAGACCGACTGGAACACACCCTTGATGCCTTCGCCGTCAAGCGGCTCTGCTGCATCGCCGGAGCGCAGGAACAGATCGTAGGAGGATTTCTGCACCTCGATGAGGTTCGGCATCTCCAGCACTTCGCGGATTTTGCCGTAATATTTGCGTAGACGTTTCTGGCCAAGGAACGATTGAGCCATGTCAGATGTCACCTTTCCGAGTTCTCACCGGTCAAGGTTGCCGCCGGGCCCCGGCACCTTGCCCATACGAGACAGCGCGTTCGGATCAATTCATGGCCACCGTCCCGAAGGCGGCCTCCCGATCCCTTGAACCTCGCCTGAAAAAGCGCCTCTTGCCCGAGGCCCTTTTTAAGACAGGTTCGGCTGGGCCCGGAAAACTCCGGACCCAGCCAAAATTTCCGATGCATCAGAAATGCACCAGAGGCAGGACTTAGGCCAGCTCGACTTCGGCGCCAGCTGCTTCCAGCTTGGCTTTGATGTCTTCTGCTTCGGCTTTGTCGATGCCTTCTTTGATTTTGCCGCCAGCTTCGACCAGCTCTTTGGCTTCTTTCAGGCCCAGGCCGGTGATGCCGCGGACTTCCTTGATCACGTTGATCTTGGAAGCGCCGGCGTTCTTCAGAACGACGTCGAATTCGGTCTTTTCTTCTTCAGCTGCAGCGCCGGCGTCGCCGCCAGCTGCCATGACAACTGCGCCGCCTGCTGCGGGCTCGATGCCGTATTCGTCTTTCAGGATGGTTTTCAGTTCTTGTGCTTCCAGCAGGGTCAGACCCACGATGCTTTCTGCGAGTGCTTTCAGATCAGCCATTGTATCAGCTCTTTCCGTTTACAGTATGTGTGTTCCAACGTGCGGGCTTTTGCCCCACGCCAGCCGTTCAGTGCCAACCGCTTACGCAGCTTCCGCCTTCTCTTCGATGGTCGAAAGGATGCTTGCGATGTTGCTTGCAGGTGCGCCAATTGCGCCGGCGATGTTGGAAGCGGGTGCGCCAATGCAGCTTGCGATCTGAGCGATGAGCTCGTCGCGGGACGGCATTTTCGACACGGCTTCGACGCCTGCGCGGTCCAGAGCGTTCTCACCCATTGCGCCGCCGAGGATCTCAAACTTTTTGTTATCCTTGGCGAAATCCTCGGCCACCTTGGCGGCGGACACGGGATCTTCGGAGTAGGTCAGAACGGTCATCCCTGTCAGCAGGTCGGCCATGCTTGCACACGGCTTACCCTCGAGGGCGATTTTGGCGAGCCTGTTCTTGGCAACACGCACGGAGCTGTTCGCGCCACGGGCACGGGCGCGCAGATCCTGCATCTCTGCAACTGTCAGACCGGCGTAGTGAGCAACCACCACGACGCCAGAGCTTTCGAAGATCTGGCCGAGTTCCTCGACCACTTTCTCTTTCTGGGCTCTATCCACAGTTCTCTCCAAGTTAGGGATACTCTCGCATCCCGGCTCATATTTGCCGGCCCCGTAAGGAACCGGCGTTCAGGTCCGTTTTACGGGATGAGCCAAATCCGCCCGAGGGAATGAAAACCCCCGATCTTCTTGGTCTGTACCCGTCTCAGGAGGGAAATTAAGGCCCGATCGGAGGCCACCCACCATCTTGGACGAAATGAAATAAAGCGCACGACGAATCGCACGCTTTATCTCAAGGCCGTAGTTATTCCCATTTGACGGGATTTCCAAGGGCAAAAAACGCTGCGCACCATCGGGGAGGGATCTTCCGGCAACCTTCGCGGCCTGCGCCGCGCCGGACTGGCGGCAGCCGGGCCCAGGAAAGGAAAAGCCCCGGGTGCGGACACCCGGGGCTGAATTCAACGGCAATGCTGTCCGGATTACTCGGTGACAGCGTTGTCCACGTCAACCGTGATGCCCGGACCCATGGTCGAGGACAGGTTGATCTTTTTCATGTAGGCGCCTTTGGCGCCGGTCGGCTTGGCTTTGGCCACGGCCGACACGAAGGCACGGATGTTTTCCACCAGCTTTGCTTCGTCGAACGACGCTTTGCCGACGCCGGCGTGCACAACACCGCCTTTTTCCGCCTTGAACTGGACTTCACCGCCCTTGGCTGCTTCCACGGCCGCTTTCACGTCCATGGTCACGGTGCCGACTTTCGGGTTCGGCATCAGGTTGCGCGGGCCGAGGATCTTACCCAGACGGCCAACGACGGGCATCATGTCCGGGGTTGCGATGCAGCGGTCGAAGTCGATCTTGCCGCCCTGGATCGCTTCCATCAGGTCCTCTGCGCCAACGATGTCGGCGCCGGCCGCGGTGGCTTCGTCCGCCTTCGGGCCGCGGGCGAAGACTGCAACGCGCATGTCTTTGCCGGTGCCGTTCGGCAGGCCGACCACGCCGCGGACCATCTGGTCTGCGTGGCGGGTGTCGACGCCCAGGTTCATGGCGATCTCGACGGTTTCGTCAAACTTGGCGTTGGCGTTGGCCTTGATCAGGGCAACGGCCTCTTCCACCGACAGGTTTTCCTTGCCAGCGAAGGCTTCGCGCGCGGCGCGGGTGCGTTTACCGAGCTTAGCCATCTTACTTCACCTCGATGCCCATGGAGCGGGCGGAGCCCAGGATGATCTGCATTGCCGCGTCGATGTCGTTGGCGTTCAGATCTTTCATCTTGGCTTCGGCGATCTCTTTCACCTGGGCCACGGTCACGGTGCCGACGGTTTCACGCGACGGGTTGTTCGCGCCGGATTTCACCTTGGCTGCCTTCTTCAGGTAGTAAGACGCGGGCGGCGTCTTGATGTCCATGGTGAAGGACTTGTCCTGATAGTAGGTGATCACGGTCGGGCACGGCGCGCCGGGCTCCATGTCTGCGGTCTTGGCGTTGAACGCCTTGCAGAATTCCATGATGTTGATGCCGCGCTGACCCAGCGCCGGACCCACTGGCGGGGAGGGGTTTGCCTGACCTGCAGGAACCTGCAGCTTCATCGAACCAACAAGCTTCTTAGCCATTTGGTTTTCCTTTCAACGAGGACAGGACGCGTCCCATCCAGTGTGTGTTGCGTGGTCGGATTTCAGGATCGCGATCCGTCCATCTCCCACGAGAGAATCTCGCCCGAAGACGATAGAGGCGGCGTTTACAGGGGAATGCGGGGATTGGCAAGTGGGCGGGAGGGGAATTGATAAAACCCGGCTCGACCCGGACTGAAAGCAATTCCGTTCAATGTTGACTGCCGACCGCGAACGCTTGCGATCAGCTAGTGACACCCCGTCCAGACCCAATCGGACGGAAGCTGATGCCACGGCTGGTCCGGAAACCGCCGCGCCATCTCCTCCTTGAGTTTACGCTGCCGGAATACCGGACCGCCAACATGCCAAGCAGCCTCCTCAACTCCGAAATCAGCGGTTAATCGGGCGGGCAAGTGATGCTCAGCGTCCCATGCCCCCATCACTTCTAAACCCTGTATCTCTGGGTCTTCCACCCGAGTTTCACGCGCAGCTAGCCCCCCCCTCCCAAACGGTCACTGTTAGGGTGCCAGACGGCCACTGAACCTCTGGCGGCACGACCTTCAGCGCCCCAGCAAGTTCATAGCGCCCGAGCTTACCCCACTGGCCAGCACGGAGAACTCTCGTAATGGACGGATAAACGACTGTTACTACAGCCATTACAGGCGACGCGAGAATGTCCGGCACCTTGGCGACTTCACGGTCCCGGCGAAGAAAGAACCCTACCGACTTTTCGTCAGTGATTTGACCGTAATAAATCCAGCCCCCCTCACCTAAGAGAGCATAGAGAGTTCCAGACTTCAGATCGGCGCGTGCCTTAGGATTGCTTTCAAACATCGCAACACAATTGAGAAGGATTCCCTATGCGTCAATAATCCTTCTATCGTACCGTTCACCACGCCAGACCGAAGCAGCGGAGACCAACTTTTGCGGGTATCGGTCAACAAAAAC
Source organism: Leisingera coralii (assembly GCF_049056525.1). NCBI lineage: Bacteria > Pseudomonadati > Pseudomonadota > Alphaproteobacteria > Rhodobacterales > Roseobacteraceae > Leisingera > Leisingera coralii. The sequence goes on from NZ_JBHUPT010000099.1 coordinate 17,453, forward strand.
GCCGCGTTGAACCCAACGCGGCGCCTCAAATTCCACTGAGGGGCAAATCACCCCTGCTTGGTCACCTGGGTGAAGTCCAGTTCCACCGGGGTCTCGCGGCCGAAGATCGACACGGTGACCTTGAGCTTCTGGTTGTCCTCGTCGACCTCTTCGACCATGCCGTCGAAATCCTCGAACGGGCCGTCGTTCACCTTCACCTTCTCGCCCACCTCGTAGTGGATCAGGGTGCGCGGTGCCTCGACGCCTTCCTCGACGCGGCCCAGGATGCCCTGCACCTCTGCGTCGCGCATCGGCATCGGGCGGCCTTGCGGGCCCAGGAAGCCGGTGACGCGGTTGATCGAGGAAATCAGGTGATAGCCGCGGTCGGACATTTCCATATGCACCAGCACGTAGCCGGGCATGAAGCGGCGCTCGGTCGAGACCTTCTTGCCGCGGCGAATCTCGATCACCTCTTCGGTCGGGACCAGAACCTCGTCAATTTCGTCCTCAAGGCCCTGTTCTGCGACCGAGGTGCGGATCTGCTCTGCGATTTTCTTTTCGAAGTTCGAAAGAACGCTGACCGAGTACCACCGTTTCGCCATGAACCGTTGTCCTTGTTCTGCAGGGCGGGCCGGTGCCGCGCCGCTGCGTAATCATTCCGTTGCAGCCCTCAAGCTGCGCTCTCCAACAAAAAGCGGCGTGCAAACCGAATCGCTGCACGCCCGCCTCAATGTTCCTGCTCAGGTACCGCCCATCGCCGCCAGAATCAAGTGCTGCGCAGCAACCGCGGCTCCGGAGCCGTCATACCGCTGCAGGCCTAGCCGAACATCCCCAGAAGGCCCTGCAGGCCATAGCGGATCAGCAGGTCGACCAGCGCAAAGAACAGCGCCGTCAGAGCCGCCATGATGAACACCATGACCGTGGTCAGCAGCACCTCGCGCCGGGTCGGCCAAACGACCTTGGACACTTCGGCACGGACCTGCTGGATGAACTGAACTGGGTTGATAGTCGCCATGCTGGGGGAGTCTCTCTGCTAGCAGTGCAGGCGATGTAACCGGTGCGGCAGCTGAATTCAAGCCCTGCGCCCCTAACAGGCCGGGACTGCCGCCGCTGTCAATCCAATTTTAATCCACTTCCCGCAAAACTGACTCTAGCAGCCCCGGCGCAGGACGCGCGCCGTGTTGGCACACCCCCGTGTGTTTCAGTGAGACAGGATGCCATGACACCCGCACATACCCTCTCCCAGGCCGAGCAGTTCGAACGCGATGCCAGGTTCGAAGATGCCGTGCTTGCTTACTCCGGAATTCTTGCCCGCAACCCGAAGAACGCCCGTGCCCTGCAGGCGCTGGACTCCCTGCGCGGCCGCCTGCGGGAGCAGCGCGAGCCGTCCGCCGACACCAAGGCGGAGCTGGAGGCCGCGCTGGCCGCCGGACGCCCATTTGAAGCTGCGGACAGCTGCGGCGCCCTGCTCAAGACCTTCCGGGAGTCGCATTTCCTGTGGGATTTCCTGGGCCGCTGCCATCTGGCCGCCGGCCATCTGGACAACGCGGCCACCTGCCTGAACAAGGCTTGCGGGATCAACGCCAAGGAGGCCGGAACCTATGCCGCCATGGGCCGTGTCCACATGGCGCGCGGGCAGCTGGACAATGCGCTGGCGCTCTATCGCAAGGCCCTGGCGCTGGATGCCGATTGCCTGCTGGCGCTTCGCAGCTTGGCTGAGGCGCTGCCGATGCAAGGCCGCAGCACGGAGGCCGCGGCAACCCTGCGCCGGGCGGTTGCGCTGGCCCCGGACGATGCCGCGCTGCATGTGACCCTGGCAGGTCTGCTGCACAAGCTCGGCGCCGTGGCGGAGGCCAAGGACCACTACACCCGTGCCGCCGCCCTGCAGCCGGAGCTGACCGAGGCACAGTTCCAGCTGGGACTGCTTCTCAAGGCCGAGGGCCGCCATGCCGATGCGCTCCCGTGTTTTGACAAGGTGCTTGAGGTCTCACCGTCCGACGACCGCGCCCGCACCCAGCGCCTGCACGTGCTGGCAGAGCTCAACGACTGGCGCTGGGTGCGGGAATATGAGGAATACCGCCGGCTGCTCGGCCTGCGCAGCAACGGCTGCGATCCCAGCGCGCTGATGCTGATGGAAGACAACCCGGACCTGCTGCGGGTGCGTGCGCAGGCCTATGCCAGCGAGCTGTTCCCGGAGGTCGAGCCGCAAGCCGCCCCGCCCGCACCGCAGCGCCGGGAGCGGCTGAGGGTCGGGTATTTCTTCTCCGCCCGCGACGCCGAGGCGGTGCTGAGCCAGCACGCCGCACTATTTGCCGCTCATGACCGCAACCGGTTTGAAGTCTTTGCCTATGCCACCGGTGCGGAGGGTGCGGAAGCCGCCGCCGCAGCGATCCGCGGCTCCGTTTCCTTCTTGCGGATGCTGGACGGCACCGCAGGCGACGCCGCCGCCGCCGCCGCAGCCAAAGCCGATGGGCTGGACATTGCCGTGGACCTGTCAGGCTACTCCAACGGCAACCGGAGCGGACTGTTCAGCGCCCGTCTGGCGCCTCTGCACATTGCCTGGCCCGGATACCCCGGCACCATGGGCACCGCGGCGTTCGACTATCTGATCAGCGACAGCACCACCTGCCCGCCCGGCAGCGAGCGGTACCACAACGAACACCTGCTGCGCCTGCCGGACAGCTGCTTGGCTGTGCCGCCCGCCACCGCCGCCAGCTGCCCTGGCAGGGCCGGCTGCGGCCTGCCGGAGGACGCCTTTGTCTTCTGCAGCTTTGCCGCGGCCAGCCAGATCTCCCCGCAGGAATTCGATATCTGGATGCGCCTGCTGGACGGTGCCCCGGACAGCGTGCTCTGGCTGCTGGATCACGGCGCACATTCCGTCTCGAACCTGCGCCGCGCTGCCGCCGCCCGCGGCGTCGACCCGGACCGGCTGATCTTTGCCCCGCCTGCGGGCTACGAAGAGCATCTTGCCCGGCTGCCGCTGGCTGGCCTGTTCCTCGACACCTTCACGGTCAATGCCTGCAGCGCCGCCCGCGAAGCGCTGGCCGCCGGGGTGCCGGTGCTCACCCTGCCCGGCCAGCAGTTCGCCGCCCGCACCGGGGCAAGCCTGCTGCAGGCCGCCGGCTTGCCTGAAATGATCGCGGACAACGCGGAAGACTATGAGGCAAAAGCGGCCGCACTTGCTGCGGACCCGGAGGCCTGCGCCGCGCTGAAGCGTAAGCTGCACCAGCAGCACCAGGACGCTCCGCTGTTCTCGGCCGCGCGTTTCACCCGCCAGATCGAGAGCGCCTATGACGCGGCCTTTGACCGGTTTTTGCAAGGTTTGCTTGCTGGCCACCTGACAGTCTCCGGCACGGGGACGCCGCAGCGCTGATACGGAACCGCCGTCCACCCTGCGTGGGCGGCCATGATCTTCGGACTTTCGGGAGAATGGCAGGGGCAGCAGGGTTCGAACCCGCGACCTACGGTTTTGGAGACCGTCGCTCTACCAACTGAGCTATACCCCTGTGGTGCGGCATGTCCTACGGCAGCCGCGCCGCGGTGGCAAGAGGGAAATCCGATTTTCTGCGTGCCGCGCGGCGGTTTGCGGGCCACGGGCTTTGCCCGGGCCGGCCCATGCGGTAAGACGGGCCGGGAAACGGGCCGCGCGCCCGGCCAATCCCTTGGAAATGAGCCTGAAACCGTGAGCTTGAGAAAGAAATTCGCCGACAGCCCCCGGGTGAACCGCGCCATCGAGGGGCTGTTTGCCGCCTATGTGCGATTCGCCTTCCGTACCTCCCGCTGGACGCGGAGCGGTTTTGAGGAAATGGACGCCTGCGTGCGCCGCGGCGAGCCGGTGATCTTTGTGCTGTGGCACCAGCGGCTGATCATGGCGCCCTATCTGTTCGACACCTCGCTGGGCCGCATCTGCGCGCTGACCTCCGCCGCACGGGCCGGGCGGCTGGCGGGGCAGATCCTGGTGCGCCTGGGATTCGAGACCATCCCGATGTCGAGCCACAAACGCCATGTAGCGCTGTCGCGCGAAGTGCTGCGGCGCACCCGGGAAGGCTGTTCCATCGGTATCGCCGCCGACGGTCCGCGCGGTCCTGCCCGCGAGTCTTCCACCGTGCCGGTGGTCTGGGCGCGGATGACCGGCTGCCGGGTCTTTACCGTGGCCTTTGCTGAGCGGAAAGTGATCAAGCTGCCGACCTGGGACCAGCAGATGCTGCCCCTGCCGTTTTCCCGCGGCGTGCTGATGTGCCGGGAATGGACGGACGAGGTGCCGAAAAAGCCAAGCGACGCGGAGGTGGAGGCCTTGCGGCAGAGCCTGGAAGCTTCGCTGGACGCGGTCACGGATGCAGCGGACGCGGCTGCAGGGCGAAGCGGCGAAGATCCGAAAAAACGTCCGGCTTGATCCGCCGGTTTCCAGCTTGAAAAACGGCCGTGAAAATCGATTTTCATGGCCGGAAACCGCGCCGGTTTCCGGCAGCGGCAAAACAAAAAGGCTGCCCGAAGGCGGCCTTTCCGTCGATCAATCAGGAGACCTGATTACTCGATGATCTTCGGCACAGTTTCAACCGCGTGTCTCGGGATCAGTGAATTCAAACAAAAAGGGCGCCGCAGGGGCGCCCTTTCCGTTTGAACATCCGCTGGCGCGAATTACTCGATGATCTTCGACACGACGCCGGCGCCGACGGTGCGGCCGCCTTCGCGGATGGCGAAGCGCAGGCCGT
>NZ_JBHUPT010000100.1:0-21453 GCF_049056525.1 Leisingera coralii
ATGACATTCTGGCCGGTCAGCTCCCGGACGCCATCAGGAAGCGGAAACACCGACTTCGTAGAGAACCAAGACCCCCCCGAACGGCTATAGAACCCGTACTTGACGCTTCTGCAAACAGAGAACGGCTATAGAACCCGTACTTGACGCTTCTGCAAACAGAGAGCAGGTTTGTCCGCCGACCTGTGAATTCACGGTTTTAGATTTACTGCGACCTGCATGAACGGCTGCAATCTCCACCGCGTAGCAAAAAAGATTTTCGCGGAGGTGCGGCATTTCTCGTGCTGCGTGCGCTCGCAGCACAAATTTGAGAGGTCCGGCGAGGGCTCGCAGCCGACCTCGGATGCGGCGCAGCATCCGCCTCGACCCAAGCCAGCGGTTCGTAAAGGACGGCCCTAACCGGACTTTTGCTATCAAATTTGATGCTGCGACGCGGCCCTTCAAAGGGGATGGGGTGGATGGCTCCTGCTCCACCGGCGTCACAATGCGCCATAGTGCAGTTGTTATCGACTGACAGGAAAGGAGCCACCCAATGCAGGTTACAACAGTCGGCCTTGATCTGGCCAAGAACATCTTTCAGGTACACGGGGTCACGGCGGATGGGACCGTTGCGTTCAATCGGTCGCTCAGGCGCGCACAGCTTTTGGAGTTCTTCAAGAACCTTGAATCCTGTCTGATCGGCATGGAAGCCTGCGGATCGAGCCACCATTGGGCCCGGCAGTTTCAAAGGCTCGGCCATGAAGTGCGGCTGATGCCTGCGATGTACGTGAAAGCCTATGTCAAACGCGGCAAGTCGGACGCCATCGACGCAGAGGCTATCTGCGAAGCTGTTACGCGACCCACCATGCGCTTTGTCGCAATCAAGTCCGAAGAGCAGCAAGGCGTTCTGTTCCTCCATCGCGCCCGCGATCTGGTCGTTCGGCAGCGTACCCAGCTCAGCAACATGTTGCGGGGCCTGTTGGGTGAGTTCGGCATTGTGATTGCTCAAGGGGTCGGTAGCGCGGTGAGGTTTGCCAAGGCGGTTCTCGACGGTGACCGCCCAATCATTCCTGAAGTCGCCATCGATGTCCTGACGAACCTGTGCAACCAGATGGTCGCTCTGCATCTGCGCATCCTCTGGTACGACAAACGCATCCTGCTTGAAGGTCGTAGAGACCCAAAGGTCATGTTGCTAAGGACAATTCCTGGGGTCGGCCCTGTTACCGCATCGGCCATTGTTGCGACAGCCGGCGACGGGCATCAGTTCCGAAGTGGACGAGAGTTTGCCGCCTGGCTGGGGCTGACACCGATCAACCGATCAAGCGGCGGCAAAGAACGTCTGGGGCGCATCTCCAAGATGGGAGATCGATACCTCAGGCGTCTGCTGGTCACCGGAATGACCGCCCGATTGAACCAGGTGAAGGTCAACCCCGACCGCGTCGACCCTTGGGCGATGTCCTTGAGAGAACGAAAATCCCCGCGCGTGGCCACCGTCGCCATGGCCAACAAGACTGCCCGCATCATTTGGGCGGTCCTGACGCGCAACGAACGCTACCGACCGCACGCGGCATAAGGGACAAGAGGGGATTCAAGAGACGCAAGACTATTGAAATGATGGAGCAATGTCAGCCCGCCAACCGAGACACCCCGTCGAATGTCAGGGACACATCGTTGTCCGCGAAGCGGTTTGGGACTTGGTCAGCGGAAACCATCAGGGCCAGCGGCCGCGTGTGCCGCGCGAACAGGCCGGACACACGACTGCATCTGACCATTGTTCAAATCAGCTCAGAAAAGTCTTGCTATGCAGGAGCCATCCACACAAGACGTTCGCTGCAACTGCGTAAAAAAGAGGTCACGGCAGGGTCAGCACAGCGAAACTCTGCCACCTTCGCCGCTGAGGCAGCGCGAAGTGCATAGAAAACCCGCTTTGAGCGGGCATCGGCCTGTGCAAAGTTCGGGCCTTATCGCGAAAACCGACGTTAATGCCAAACGTAGTGATGGGCAGGTTTTGGCCAATTCCGAGCCATCAAAATATTGCTTGTGTGCGTTCGCCAATCGCAGGATTGCAATAGGAAACGCAACCGCTTGGACAACGTGCAGCAAGATTGCCTATTTCCGCCCCAACTGGAGTAGGCGGCAGTAACCATGCTACCGCCTATTCCAGCTCAGGTGTTTCTGGCTCTTCTCGGATCACCGCGCTATGCAGCTGCCCCAGCCAGACACCGCTGAGCGTCCGCCATGAGCTTCGCCAGAATATCGCCGGCAGGCGCCGCAGAGCTGATCAGACCTATGCCTTCGCCTGCAAAGGCGGTTGCAACATCAGGATCTCCAGCTTCCTGAGCTGCCGCCCATTTTGCCGCTTCAACGCCGGCTTCCAGCTTCAAGGCGTCTTCTGAGCCGTGCCATTTCTGAATAAACGGGTTGCGCAGAACACGGCCGTTGTAGCGGCCGGGCCAGTCGAAACCGCGAACCGCGTCCACAACCTTGGTGCGGATTGTGTCGTCCCCGGTTGCCCGCAGCGCACGGTCCAGAATGCGCGGATGCACCAGCGCCTCGTGCGAGGCCCAGAACCGGGTACCGATCACTGCCCCGTCCGCCCCAAGCATCAGGGCCGCAGCCAGACCGCGCCCGTCGGTAACACCGCCCGCTGCACAGAGTAGCGCCTTGCTGTTTCGGCGCGCAATCTCGTCCGCGATCTCGGGAACCAGTGCAAAGGTGCCCCTTGCTTCGCCATGGCCGCCGGCATCCGCTCCTTGCGCAACAAGGATTATCGCGCCGCAGTCCAGCGCCTGCCGCGCATCGCGCAAGGTCTGTACCTGGCAGATCAGCGGCACTCCGGCATTCCGGATCGCAGGCGCAAACTGCTCCGGGTTGCCAAAGGACAGGAAAACCGCCGCCGGTTCGTGCGCCAGTACCAGGTCAAGCAGTTGCGGCTGCTCCGCAAGCTTCCAGGTGATCAGCCCGCAGCCGACGCGGGCAGCTGCAGCGATGCCGAACTGCTGTTCGATCCATTCGGCATCTCCGTAAGCACCTCCGATCATGCCCAGCCCTCCGGCGGCGGAGACGGCGCTGGCCAGCGCGCCTCCCGCGGCAAAGGCCATCGGCGCCTGGATCACCGGACAGGTGATCCCAAGCGCCTCTGTCAGCCGAGTCTTCATTGGGCCTGCTTCCGGTATTCCTGCACCGGCAGGCCGCCGACACCCCAATCCTCCAGCGAAACCTCGTCGATCACGACAAAGGTCGTTGCCGGGTTCTTGCCCAGAATGTCCTGCAGAAGACCGGTGACCCCGGTAATCAGCTGCGCCTTTTGCTCAGCGGTCGGGCCGGAGCCATCCGGGCCGCCTTCGCGGGTCACCTTGATATTCACATAAGGCATCGGTCAGTCCTTTCGCGGAACATAGGAAAATACTTTCGCAACGATGCGCCACTCGGCGCCGTGGCGGACCAGGGTAAGGAGGTCATGGAAGTCCCGGCCCATCATGGTCATCCGGGCGCTGACGCGGGCCAGCCTGGGGCTGCCAAAGGCAATCTCCAGGATTTCCTCCTCCCGCGGGTCGCCGCGTTCGGCGGGCGGCTCGCGCCCGTCCACGCGGGTCATGTAGGTCTCGAGATCCAAGTAAAGCTCATCGCCTTCCGTGGCGCAGACATAGGCCAGTTGCGGGTGGAACACCTCGCGCAGCATGGTGCTGTCGGCCTGGTGGAGACCCTCGAAATAGGCCTCCATCAGGTCGCCGACCTGTTTGTGGGCGGCGGGCGTCATTGGATCAGCCCCTCGGCGCGCATCGCTGCCTGTGCCGACGGGCGGGAGGCACTGCGGCTCTCAAAGGCGGCCAGATTGGGCCAACGGGCCAGGTCGATACCGGTGAAATTCGCCCAGTTCGAGACCACGAACAGGTAGGCATCCGCCACCGAGAACTGGTCTTCAACCAGCCATTCGCGGCCATCCGCCAGCAGGGATTCAATGAAATCGAACTTGCCCGCAACAGCGGTACGCGCGGCGTCCTTGCCGGCCTCGGACGTGCCCTCGCGGAACAGCGGGCCAAATGCCTTGTGCAGCTCGGTCCCGATCCAGTTGAGCTGTTCCTGCATCCGGGCGCGCGCCAGAGTGCCTGCCGCCGGGGCCAGACCTGCTTCAGGGCTGCTGTCTGCGATATACTGCAAAACCGCCGCCCCCTCAGTCAGCACGCTGCCGTCTTCCAGGCCCAGGGCCGGAACATAGCCCTTGGGGTTGATCGCGCGGTAGTCCGCACCGGTTTCGGTCCGGCCAGCCGCGGTATCAACGGCTTCGATTTCAAACGGGCGGCCGGATTCATGCAGGGCGATATGGCTTGCCAGCGGGCAGGCACCGGGCTTGTAGTAGAGTTTCATGACAGTCTCCTGTGTTGGTGATGTCCTCTGACTACCTCCTGATATGATTGATTGATAATATTGTGTTCTCAGCATTATGATCGGAAAAATTGATCATGTTGGAAGCTCATGAAACACGACCAGCTCATTGCCCTGGATGCCATTGTCGCAACCGGCACATTCCGCGGCGCGGCGGAGCGCCTGCACAAATCACAATCCGCCATCAGCCACACAATCCGCCAGTTGGAAGAGGAGCTGGAACTGGAGCTGCTCAGCCGCGAAGCCTACCGCCCCGCGCTCACCCCGGCAGGCGAAATTTTCTACCGCGAAGCCTCCCGGGTGCTGCGGCAGATGCAAGGGCTGCGCACCACCGCGTCCCGCCTGCGCGCCCGCGAAGAGCCGGAACTGACAATTGCTGTCAGCGCCACAATGGATCTGGCCCCCCTGCTGCCTGCGCTTGCAGATACCGGGCGGAGCCACCCGGCCACCCACCTGCGGCTGCGGATGGAAATGATGGGCGGCCCGATTGCCCGGCTGATGGAGGGCAAGGCGGATATCGCGCTCGCCTCCCTTGACGGGGTTCCCCTGGACGAAGTGGAGGCAGAGCCGGTTGCAGAGGTCACGATCCGGCCGGTGGCCGCCCCCGGCCTGGGCCTGCCCGCCAGTTCCCGGGCCTTGTCCGCATCCGAAATGCAAAGCCATGTGCAGGTGGTCGCTGCCGGCACAGGCGGCGCAGCCCATGAACAGAGCCGGGATCTGCTGCCGGGCGGGCTGAAATGGACAGTTTCAGACCTCGCAGCCAAGAAACAGGTGATCCTTGCAGGCCTCGGCTGGGGCGGCTTGCCCGATCACATGACGGTGGAGGAGCGGCGGTCCGGGGCTTTGCTTTCCCTAAACCTGGAAGGGTTCCCGCTTCGCCGGACCATGATCTTCAAGATGAGACGCAGGGACCAGGCAATTGGCGTCGTTGCAGATGAGCTTTGGAGCAAAATCGGGACTGCTAAGCCGGTGTAGAGCAGGAATTGTGTAGGACAGCTGATCCTGAGCAACTGAGGTGATCCTGTTAAATCTTTGGTTTGCTGCCGCAATAATAGCTGTCACCGCAGGCGCGATCTTTTCGATTGTTGCCTATTCCTGGGTTTTGCCGAAGCGGCACTCAGTCTTCCAATGACTCTGCAAACCTGGACGCGGTTGTCTGAGATCACAAACAAGTTAAATCGGGAAACTACTCCCAGAAGCTCTCCTTTCACCTCTGATGCTGCAGTGCGGCCCGTCAAAGCCGCCCTTCGCTGCGAGTGTTGAACCGTGTCGAGGCTAACCGTTTTTAGACCGGTCCTTTCAATGCATCCGAAAAATGAGATGGGGTGACGGTATCGCGATGATTGCTTTTCATTTAATTGTTCCAAGGCAAAATCAACTTTGGATCACGGGATTTGCTTCTTCGGGATGGACAGGTTCCCTTCGCGGTTGATCATGCAATGATGAGGCCATGACCAGAATCAATCTCGAGCAGATGAAAACGTTTCTGACTGTTGTACGGCTTGGTGGCGTGCGGAAGGCCTCTGTCGGGCTGAACCTGACGCAACCGGCGGTTACAGCGCGGATCAAGAACCTCGAAGAGAGCCTCTCCTGCGAGCTGTTCGACCGAAGTTCGGGCAGCATGACGCTTACCAAGCGGGGCGAAATGCTCCTTTCCTATGCCAAACAGTTCGAACAATTGTCAGAACTGGTTGAGAAGGATGTGATCGCCCCGGATGGTGTCGAGGGCCATTTGCGGCTGGGCGTGTCGGAAACCATCGCGCAATGCTGGCTGCCGGAACTGGTCTCGCGCCTGCACGGGCTCTATCCAAAGCTCGACATCGAATTCAATGTCGATATCTCGGTGAATCTCAGGGCGGGGCTGCTGAATCGCGAGATCGACCTGGCCATTCTGCTCGGCCCGATTTCGGATTTCTCGGTCGAGAATATCGAGCTGCCCGGCTTCGATCTGGCCTGGTATGCCGCGATAGATGCGTCGGTTGACACGGAAGGTGATGGGTATCTGTCTCGGCCAGTGATGACCTTTGCGCGCAACACCCGCCCTCATCGTGAGTTGAAGGAAATGCTGTTTGAACGTGCGGGGCCGGGGGTATCGCTGTTTTCCTCTTCATCGCTGTCGGCCTGTTTTCGTTTGGTCGAAGCCGATCTCGGGGTTGCCGTGCTGCCCAAGGCGCTTGGCAAGGACTATGTGGCTGCCGGCAGGATTCGAGAGTTCGACCCGGGCTGGGTGCCGAGCCCCATGCGGTTTTCAGCGTCCTACCTCGGAGAGCCGAAAAGCCATATGCTTGAAATTGCTGCGAAAATCGCCTTGGAGGTGGCGTCGGAATATGTGCGTGATAAAAAACTCTGATCGAAAGTTAGAAAAATATACGATTTGATTTGATATGTTGAATTGGCGAAATTTCCCCTGACCGGAGGAAGTTCCATTGACCATCACATACCAAACCCTCAGACACAGCGATTTGCCAGCCCTGCGGCAGGCCATCCGCAGCAGCCAGTATACCAAGCACACAGCGGGTCTTGGTCAGGGTCTCTTGCAGGCCAATCTGGCAGTACTTCCGCAGTCTCACGCGCTTGATTTCATGCGGTTTTGCCACCGCAACCCCAAACCCTGTCCGCTGACGGGTGTGTCGGATACCGGTAATCCGCAGATGTTCACGTTGGGCCACGACATCGATATCCGCACCGACGTTCCGGCCTATAACATCTACCGCGACGGGGAGCTGTCCGAGACGGTCACTGACATTTCGGACCTGTGGAGCGAGGATCTGGTTGCCTTTGCCTTGGGCTGTTCCTTTACCTTCGAACACGCCGTGCAGAAGGCTGGCATCCCGCTTTGGCATATCGACAACAACACGACGGTGCCAATGTTTCGCTCGAATATCGAAACCGTGCCCTCCGGTCCGTTTTCCGGAAAAACGGTGGTGAGCATGCGCTCGATCCCCGAGCACCGTATCGAAGAGGTCACCGCGATCTCGCGGCGTTTCCCGCTTGCCCATGGCGCGCCGATCCACTGGGGCGATCCGGCAGAGATCGGCATCACCGATCTGGCCCGGCCCGATTGGGGCGATGCAGCGCCCGTCGGGGAAGGAGAGGTGCCGGTATTCTGGGCCTGCGGCGTGACCCCGCAGGTCGCCATCGAAGCCGCGCGCCTGTCGCTCTGCATCACACACAAGCCCGGCCACATGCTGATCACCGATGTCGCCGAAGACGCCGAGGTTCCGGTGATCGCATCAACCTGACTGAAATCTGAAGATATCCAACAAGGAGAAAACTCATGAAACGCACTCTGACCCTTCTGGCCGCGACAACCGCTCTGTCGGCGCCCGCCTTTGCCGAAGACCTGTCGGTCGTCGGCAGCTGGTCCGGCTTGCCCTTGCACAAACAGTATGAAGCGCCGTTCTGGGGCGAAACGCTGCCCGCAGCGTCCGGCGGCAAGATCAACGTGGCCCTGACCACACATAACCAGATGAACCTGGGCGTCGGAGATGTGTTCCGCCTGCTGGGCGACGGTGTCTATGATGTGGCCATGACCGTGGCCGACTATGCAGTTGCCGATGCGCCCGAGCTTGAGGGGCTGGACGTACCGCTGCTGGCGCTGACCGCAGACGAGGCGCAGGCCATGGTCGACGCGGCGCGCCCAATGGTGGCCGATATCTACCGCGACCGGTTCAACAGCCATGTGCTGGCCATCGCACCCTATCCGCCGCAGGTGGTATTTTGTAACGCAGAGGTCTCCACTCTGGATGACCTGAAGGGCCTCAAGGTCCGCGCCTCGGGCCGGATGACCGCGAAATTCCTCGAAGCTCTGGGGGCCGAGGGCGTGAATGTAAGCTTCTCCGAGGTGCCGGGTGCGCTGCAGAAAGGCGTTGTCGATTGTGCCGTGACCGGGGCCGGTTCAGGCTACAGCGCCGGATGGTGGGAGGTTTCGACCCATCTGATGCCGATCCCGCTGGGCGGATGGGACAGCGTCGTGACTGCTATGAACATGGATAAGTGGAACAGCCTTGACGCCGACACCCAGGCACTGATCTCCGAGCAGGTCGCGACCGGCTTCGAGGCACCGGCCTGGGCCACCGCGCAGGACTCGCTGGTCAACGATATCGCCTGCCTGACCGGAAATGGTGACTGTCCGTCAGGCGAGGCGCGCTCGATGACGCTGGTCGAGGTTTCGGATGCCGATTTCGCCAAGGCACGTGACGTTTTGGTCAGTGAGGTACTGCCGGAATGGGCCGAGCGCGCCGGGACCGACTGGGCCGAGCGCTGGAACGCTTCTGTCGGCAAGACCGTAGGCGTCACCATTTCCGCCGAATAACGGCAACACGCTTGAAAGGGGATCCCGATGGCACAGCAGATATTAGACCTGATGAGACGGCTGAACAGAGGAGTAGCCATGCTGATTGGCATCGTGCTCCTGGCTTGTGCCGCCTTCGTGTTGGTCGAAATCGTTATCAGGAAATTGGGGTCCTCTCTGGGTGGCACTGATGAAATCAGCGGGTATGTGATGGCGATCGTCACTTCCTGGGGCATGGGGTTTGCGCTGCTGGAGCTCAGCCATGTCCGCATTGATTTCCTGCGCGGGCGGGTCGGAAGACTCGGCCGCGCGCTATTTGACCTGCTTTCGATGAGCGTCCTGGCGGGCACGATCACCCTGATCGCGCTGCGCTGCTGGCCGGTTGTCGAGCGCTCGCTCAACAACGGGTCACGCGCCAATACACCGCTGGAAACCCCGCTCGCGCTGGTCCAGATCCCCTGGTTCGCAGGCTGGGTTTGGTTCGCCATTGTGGCGTGGTCCACACTGTTTGCCGCCCTTCTGCTGATCTTGCGAGGTGAATTCGAACAATCCGAGGCCGCCATCGGCACCTTCGGCGAAGAGGAGATTGTGCAATGATCGGCGCCGTATCTGTCGGGCTCTTGGCCCTTCTCAGCCTGTCTATCCCGGTCGGGATTGTGCTGTTTCTGCTGGGCTTTGGCGTGGATGCCTTTTTCAGCCCGTTCCCGTTGATCAAGGGCCTGGGTAATCTGGTCTGGTCCACCTCGAACAACGCCACCCTGATCGCCATCCCCTTCTTTGTGCTCCTGGGCGAGATCCTGGTGCGCAGCGGCATCGCGACCCGCACCTACGCCGCGCTGGACCGCTGGGTCAGTTGGCTGCCGGGGGGGCTGGTACATGCCAATGTCGCTACCGCAACGATGTTCTCGTCCATCTCGGGCTCATCTGTAGCCACTGCCGCCACAGTTGCCACTGTGGCCATGCCGCAGGCTGACAAGCTGGGCTATGACCCCAAACTGTTCTCCGGTGCCATCGCCGCGGGCGGCACGCTGGGTATCATGATCCCGCCCTCGATCAACCTGATCGTCTATGGCTTCCTGACCCAATCTTCGATCCCACAGTTGTTTCTCGCCGGGCTCCTGCCGGGCATCCTTCTGGCCCTCGGTTTCATGGCGGTGACGGTTCTGATCTGCGTGATCCGCCCTGAGTTGGGTGGCACCCGCCGATTCTTCCCTATCGCACAGATGGTCCGGGCGCTGGCTCAGCTTCTACCGATCGTGCTTCTGTTCGGCGCGATAATTGGCACGATCTACAAGGGCTGGGCGACCCCGACCGAAGCCGCTGCGGTAGGTGTTGCCGGCGCCATCGTCATTGCCGCGTTTTTCGGCGGTGTGTCGATCCGCATGATCAGCGAAAGCGTCGTAGGGACGATCAAGATCACCTCGATGATCATGCTGGTGGTGATCGGTGCGTCGTTCTTGAACTTCACCTTGGCATCGGCCGGGCTGGGCGCGGAGCTGAAGGTCTTCCTTGACGGGCTGGGACTATCACCGCTGATGACGATCTTGGTGGTGGTCTGCATCTATATCGTGCTGGGTTTCTTCATCGAGACCTTGTCGCTGATGGTGGTGACAATCCCGATCATAGTACCGCTGATCGTAGAACAGGGCTTTGACGTGGTCTGGTTCGGCATCCTGATGATCGTTCTGATCGAGATGGCACTGATCTCACCGCCCGTCGGCCTGAACCTCTATGTGGTGCAGGGCGCGCGCAAAAGCGGCAAGATGAGCGAAGTCATGCTGGGCACGATTCCTTATGTGATCGTGATGCTGATTATGGTGGTCGCGCTGATTGCCTTCCCGCAAATCGCGCTATTGCTGCCTTCGTCGCTGGGAGGGTAATTCCATGGCAAGTCTCACTTCGAGCTGGGCAGAGGATATCGATCATCTGACCATCGCTGGCTGGACCGGGCGCGATCCCGACGCCGTCCAGCACCATATCGACGAGCTTGCCGAACTTGGCGTTGCTCCACCCTCGCAAGTTCCTCTATTCTACCGGGTGTCGCGCTCGCTGGTGACGCATGCAGATGAAATCGAGGTGCTGGGCACGGCGAATTCGGGCGAGGCCGAACCGGTGCTGGTCAACCGCGATGGCACGCTGTGGCTGGGCCTCGGCTCGGACCATACCGACCGGGAGTTGGAAGCGATCTCGGTCGCAGGGGGCAAGCAGGCTTGCCCGAAGCCAGTGGCTACTGGGCTGTGGCATTTCGACGAGATCGAGGCGCGTCAGGACGAAATTCTCCTGCGCTGCCATGTCGAGGAGGACGGCGCCTGGGTGCCTTATCAGGATGGCACGCTGGCGGCGATCCGCCCCTTGCGCTCACTGGTCGAGCAAACCGGCCTGGAAACGGGGGGCGCGATGTTCTGCGGCACGCTTGCGGCCATTGGTCCAGTCCGCCCCGCCAAGGCCTATCGCATGGAACTGATCGATAGCCGCCCGGACAGATCGATCCGGCTGGAATACAGAGTCCGGACCTTGCCGGTCGTAGAATAACCGGGATTAGAGAGCCTCAGGACAATGCTGCAATCACAAGACAATCACTGGCCTCGGATCAAGACTGCCGGGTTCGACGGCTTCCTGGTCAGCTTTAGCGATCGGCTGAGCGAACCGGCAAACCGGGCCGCGTTGGCCCTGCGCGATGCTGTGGAGCGGAAAGGCTGGGCCGGCGTTGAAGAGACATCGACCTCTCTGGTGTCGACCTATCTGCGCTTCGACCCGCTGTGGAAAGACCATTCCGAACTGCGCGGCCTGGTGGAGGGACTTCTGTCTGAACAGGACTGGTTCGCCGCGGCGTTGCCGCAGGGACGGCGACTCTGGCGGATTCCCACGGTCTATGGCACCGACCTGGCCCCGCAGCTTGACGAGGTCGCGGAACTGGCCGGGCTGTCGCCAGAGGCGGCGGTGAACTCGGTGTCGCGTGCCCGAGTACGGGTGCAGACAATCGGTTTCGCCGCCGGCATGCCCTATCTGGGCGAATTGCCACCAGAATTGGATATCCCACGGCAGACCGGCTTGACCCCGCAGGTGCCCGCCGGGGGACTATGTGTCGCGATCCGTCAACTGGTGCTGTTTCCCGTTGCCACCCCGACAGGATGGCGCCATATCGGGCAAACCGCCTTTACACTGTTCCGTCCCGATGACGAAATTCCCTTTGTCCTACGTCCCGGCGACGAGGTTATGTTCACGACGACCACGGCGGAAAAACTGGCTGCGATGCGCGCAAGCGGTCCCGATGGCGGCGCTACCTTCGAGGTGTTGTCATGAGCCGTATGCTGATTGTTCACCGCGCCGGACCGGGCGTGACGGTGCAGGATTTTGGTCGTCCCGGATACCTCGCCTTCGGCCTGTCGCGCGGTGGTGCTGCCGACCGCCTGGCGCTCGCGGAAGGGGCGGCCCTGCTGGGGCAGGATGAAAGCCTCGCCGCCCTGGAAATGGCAGGCATGGGCGGCGAGTTCGAGGTAACCGAAGACACCCGTATCGCACTAACCGGGGCACCAATGCGCGCCAGTATCGACGGCGCCCGCATTGCCTGGAATGCCAGTCACCTGCTGCCTGCGGGCACGCGGCTTTCCATCGGCGCTACCGAGGCCGGGACCTATGGCTATCTGCACCTTGGTGGCGGCGTGGCGGTGTCCGAACGGCTGGGTGCCCGCAGTACGCACCTGGCAGCCGGACTTGGCGCACCGATCGAATCCGTTTGCCGGCTACCGATTGGTGTGGACAGCAAGTCCGATGCCATCGGAATGGGGATAGACCCAGACCCACGCTTTGACGGCGGGACGGTTCGGGTCGTGCCCAGCCTTCAGACCGAATTCTTCGATCCGGCGGAAATCTCCCGTTTCGAGGCGACCGAATTCCACCGCGACGCCCGCGGCAATCGCATGGGCGTGCGGCTTTTGCCCGGGGGCGACGGCTTTCACAGTGAGGCTGGGCTGAGTGTTTTGTCCGAGATCATCGTGCCCGGCGACATCCAGATAACCGGTGACGGAACCCCCTTCGTGCTTCATAGCGAATGCCAGACCACGGGGGGGTATCCTCGCATCGGCTCGGTCCTGCCTGCCGATCTGCCCCGCGTTGCCCAGGCTCAGTCCGGCACCGGCCTGCGCTTTCGCTTCGTGACATTGGAAGAGGCAGTCGAGGCCGAGCGGCGTGAAAAGGAGCGACGCAAGGGATTGCGGCGCAGCCTACGCCCGCTGATCCGGGACCTTCGAACCATGCACGATCTGCTATCCTCTCAACTCATCAGCGGCATGACCGCGGGGGACGATCTTGAAAGGGAAGTCTCCTGAGCAAATCCGTTGATCTGAACGCCGATATGGGCGAGAGCTTTGGCCCTTGGATCATGGGCGATGATGAGGCCCTGCTGGACATCGTGACTTCGGCCAATATCGCCTGCGGGTGCCACGCAGGAGACTGGGACGTGATGGACCGGACGATGCGAGCCGCTGTCCAGCGCGGCGTCGGCATCGGCGCCCATCCAGGCTTTGCCGATCTGCAGAGCTTTAGACGGCGGCGCATGACGCTGTCGCATGACAGTCTCGGCAACCTGATCCGATATCAACTTGGTCCCGCCAGGGCCATGGCGCACTCTGCCGGGGGCGAGGTGAGGCACTTAAAACTGCACGGTGCGCTCGCCAACTTGGCTGCCGAGGATCAGGCCATGACACGGGCCTGCTATGGTGCTGCCCTTTCGGTTGCACCTGAGATCACAATCATGGTTCTGGCAGGCACCGCCCAGCAGGCAGCGGTTGCCGAGTTGGGCTGCAAGGCCGCCTGCGAGATCTTCGCCGACCGCGCCTATAACGACGATGCCACACTGGTCGATCGAAGCCTTCCTGGTGCCGTCATCCACGACCCGGGAACCGCCAGCGAACGTATAGTTAAGATGGTGCAGGCCGGGGCCATCATCGCCGAAAGCGGCAAGCATATTCCAACCCGGATCGATTCCATCTGCCTGCATGGCGACACGCCCGAGGTGATCGAGATAGCCAGAATGACGCGTGCCGCACTGGAAATTGCCGATATTTCACTGGCCAGTTTCGAGGGCGCTACTGTCTGATTGAGAGGCTGACAAGTTCCCAAAGGAGAGGTGTACCGAAGCCAAAAACGGTTCTTCGGTGGTTTCAGCGAATGCGGATGTCAGCTTTCAACGTTGCCGCTTGATCGGTTCGCGCTTGCAGAGAAAGTCCGGTATCCGCCCTTCACGACGGATTCTGCGGAAACGACTGACGCCACCTTTGGGCTCGAACTGGCCTTTCGGCGCCGTAGCATCCTGATCGCCGGCCTGGACGATTGCCTGCGCTCCCGCAGGTGACCGCAGGCAGCCCTTGCAAGACATCTGCATGAGGCACGAATAAGCTCAAGACCAGACGGGAGCCGAACTTCTCAAGACCAGAATCAGCCAAGTTCCTGCCTTGATTTGGAAAAAACATTCCAGATTTGCGCTCTATCGACCAATGGCATCTACGGGCCGAATGATAGGGAAGCGTTGTTATCTGATAACACGCTCAGAAAGTGTGTCGGTGATCGGATAACAGGACGCCTGTGGAGTATGAGCATAAGCATCGGCGGGGATTGCGGAGATACGATTCTCCGCAATCCCCGCCGATACCAGCAATGCCGCCGGCGCACTGTCGGCCCCTCAGGAGACCAACATGAAATTCATCTATCCGCTCTTCGCAGCAACCGCCCTAATCTCGGCCTGCGCACCAGGCGCCGCAATCGACAGTGATATGGAGCGCGGCCTTGTCGGGGCAGCTCTCGGATATGGCGCGGCGAAGGCCGTCAATGGAAACGGCGACCGCGGTGCCATCATCGGCGGGCTTGCGGGTGTATTCTGCGACGATGCAGGCATTTGCAGCCGACCGCGTTATTGAGCGCATCCAAAAACCTTGAAGGGGGCGGATCAGGTTCGCGCCCTCACTTAAGGCCCGTTCCCGCTAATCTATAGCCCTTCTCCGACGCCAGGCAATGCCGCGCATCATTCAAACGTCGCGCGTGGCGTCCGAGAAGCCTGCAGCATTACTGCCACTGAGGTGGAACCCAGCATCAGCCATGGCCGCCACCACCTGCTGGATGGCTGTTTTCGGTAAAATGGCCTAAATGCTTCGCACTCGCAGCGGAGCAGTCTCTGTGCCTGAAACGAATGTCGCGTTTGGGCTGGCTCCCGTCATACCCTAGAGCACCCGAGATCCGCTCTGGTCCTCCAGAGCGGTGGTCTGGTCGCTGCGGCGCCGCAAGTCGGCAGTGAGCCCACTGCTGGCCTTGCTTCCTGACTGGGATGCTGCAAGCGCACTAGACTCTCACAGCCCAAACTTGACGCTCATTTGTGGAGAGCCGCTCTGAATGCTGCACGTGCGAGGCTTTGCAACCGTTCCAGCGAAAGCGGACCTTCAACTGGGCAGGAGCTCTCTTGCTGAAGGATCGGGAAGAGAAAGTTGAGCAGAGTGTCGCTGCCATTGCACCGCTTACGATTACTCCTCGCCGGTGATGTGTCCTGTCACCACATGGTTAAGGCCCAGGTTCTTTATCTCCACCACGGCCTTTACTTTGAAAGTTTTTCCGGCAGTATCCGCCTCGCGCATCGCTTCTTCGATCGCTTGTTGAGAAGTGACACCAACCTGCTTTAGGAACTTGCGCATGGACATATTGAAGCTGTCTGGCATATTCGATCCCTTTCAAGTGTTCATTTTATCCGGCGGTCACATCCACATAGATCTAACCCGCCTAGTGGCTATGAGGCCCGCGCCTGGCGCAGCATATCGCAGAATGGGATCGATCCGCCAGTTCGCCGCATTGGGCAGGAGTGGCTAGCCGCGACGAGCCGCCCTTCGCTGCGCCGGTGACGAACGCACCCTGGGTGCAGAAAATCCGCCGCTCCCGTCGCCGGAGGCAATGACGGCAGGCAGCCCAATGTTGCCAATTGCGCCCCGCGCAACTGTACGTGGTGCCGCCTGCGTTAGCCCAACAAGTGAATTGCTGCTTCAGATCTCAAGATCCTCGAGGGACTTCCCAGCTTCCAAAGCTTCGTGGACCCAAGCAGGCTTACGCCCGCGGCCGCTCCAGGTTTGGGATCGGTCAGCTGGATTGGCGTATTTAGCCGGTGCCTTTGCGCTTGACTTACGCCCCTTGCCGCCATGCAGAGCAATAACCGCTTCAAAGGGCACGCCATGTTTTTCCGCAATAGCCAGCATTTCGGCATAAGCGTTTTTCTTTGCCTCGTTCTCTACTTCCACTTTTCGGGCTTCGATTTCCTTGGCCAGCGCTTCCAATTCAGCGGCACTCAGCCCCTTTAGGTCTATTGCCATATTTCACCTGTGTTTTCAGTTTTTCTCGGTCAAAGCAGATATACTCTTGTGAGGCTAGTAGCTGGCCACAGCGGTGCGGTATCCGTCGCAGTCCGATTTGGGGCCGGAGGCTGCTGATCGGACGAGGCGTATGAACTGCCCCCCTCCGGCTTGGCGGTTCACTACACCGTTCCGAGAAACCATATGCAAAGCATGCACCACGACCTTGACCATTTCGAGAAGATCGCTCGCGCCACTATAGCTTCCCTGCCGAGGGCCTTTAGGCCAGCTGCAGATAACGTCATTCTGCGCATTGCCGAATGGCCTGCGCCGGCCATGCTGGACGAACTTGGTTTTGCAAATCCATATGAACTGACGGGGCTCTACGAGGGAATACCTATGACCGAGAAATCGATTCTCGACATGGCGCCACCTCCGGATGTTGTCTGGCTTTTCCGCCAGCCGATCCTGGCGGAATGGCGCGACCGCGGTGACGTCGAGCTTAACCAGTTGATCGCGCATGTTGTAATTCACGAGTTCGCCCATCATTTCGGATGGACTGACGAGGAGATAGCAGCCATCGACCAATGGTGGGTCTGAACCGCTCTTCAAGGCCTAGGGGAAGTTGGCATTCGAGCTCACAGGTGACGTTGCCGCGACGATGGGGTGCCGCGAGTGCAGTCGACGGTTCGCAGCCCGCATCCGCCATTGCTATAGTTGCGAATTAACAGTCTCGCAGCTAAAAATTCCCGACATCGCCGGGAGAAGTCTCATGGGCCAATCACATCAAGAGCTTGATCGCCTCAACGTGCTGCTGCATGCGCTGCCCGTCGAAAAAATGCCTATGTCGCTTAGCGAACTTGATGGCTACGTGACCGGCATTCTTGCTTGTAGTGACATGATCCCGCCCTCGGAATGGCTTCCCCATGTCTGGGGCGAGACCGGCGAAGCACATTTTTCTGACCAGAAGGCTGCAGAAGAAACGATCGGTGCTGTCATGGCGCATTACAATTCGGTGGCCGAGGCGATATCCCGCTCGTTTCGGATCGAGCCTATCTACGAGGTTGATCCCAACAGCGACGAGACGATGTGGGAGCCTTGGGTCGATGGCTTCACCCGCGCCATGGGCCTGCGGCCGGAAGCTTGGGAACGCCTGCTCGATCAGGCCGACGAAGAGACGCGAGCTACGATGATCTTTTTGATGGCGTTACAAGACATCTACACTGGTCAAAGCAAGTTCACGGACGACGAAATTGACCAGATCGACCTTGAAGCCCCCGATCTGATCCCGAACTGCGTAGCGACAATACTGCACCAGTCACGTCCTGAACTTTCCCGCCCTGAGCCTGAAAATCTTTCCGGCATGCCGTTCAAGGCTGGTCCTCCCCCAGGTCGAAACGATCCATGCTCCTGCGGGTCGGGCCGCAAATACAAACAGTGTTGCGGTCGGAACTAACTGATCTCCAGGGATTTCATAGCAACCATCCGCAGAGCGAGGCACCGGTCTAATCGGGGAGGATCTCGCAAACCGCCACCTGTCATCGGATCGGACCGCATGGGGCGGATCGGCTGCACCAGCCCCGAACCGGACATGCGAATGAGGCACGCGGTGCTGGATGCTGCAGGTGCGAGGCTTGCCAGCCAATCCATCAATTGCGGACGTTCATCCAGGCACGGGCAATACCTTCGAAGCTTCGATCTCGGCCCGAGAATTCCCCAGCACATCGCTCGGTTGATCTAACCGCAACAAGCCGCGCTGCTGGATTAGCATGTTAGAATTATGCACCAACGTCGGGTTGGTGTCGTGGCAGGGCGTGGTGGATCGGAGGGCCTATTATGCCCATTGCCAATTTACCCGCCATTCGCGCGTGCCGCCCAGCCTGGAACAAGGGGCGCGTAGTCGGTCAGAAGCGGCCGCTCCAGCCAAAACACGTCTGGGCCATTCGCGTCCGTTTGGAGATCGCCCGGAACCACAGGGATCTTGCCCTGTTCAATCTGGCCATCGACAGCAAGCTGCGTGGCTGTGATCTGGTGAAACTGAGGGTCGCGGATGTCTATGCTTCGGGCCAGGTCAAGGAACGCGCCTCGATTGTCCAGAGCAAAACCCAGCGGCCAGTTCGCTTCGAGATAACGGAGGGCACGCGCAAGTCGCTCTCGCGATGGATGGAGGAACCGATGATGGTCGGCTCAGAATACCTCTGGCCCGGCCGATTTCACGATCGTCCGCACATCTCAACGCGGCAGTACGCCCGTCTCGTGCGGGACTGGGTGAGGTCCATCGGGCTGGATTCCACGTCCTATGGGACGCATTCCATGCGCCGGACAAAGGTCGCGCATACGGCCGCTTCGGGCTGGCTTGAGCCGATCACAGCTGGCCTCGGGCAGGCAAGTGCAGGTTTCTCGGTGCTGTGCCGCCGCATGGCGGTAGTGAGCCCTCAATTTCCTTCGCCGCTCAATGTACCAACGGCCGCAGTCGGCCGAGATTTCCTTTTGCGTCTGTTCAATCGAACCGGCAATAAGATCAAAGCGTCTTCAAATACTCAATGACTGCAATACGCTCATAGTTACTCAGATGGTCGCCGAAACGGTGGCCGCCGTTTCCGTAACCTGGGAGGGTTGTATCATAGACTTGCCTTGCCATTTCTGGATCGTCGATGTTCGCCCTTCCGTGTTCCAGGCGATCATAGCGCCACCCCAGCTTTGACGGATCATATTCACGAGGAGCGACCCGGTGCCGCCAAATATTGGGCCGAGTGCTGCTGTCCAAGAGCGACTGAATGTCGGGCACTGATCCGTTGTGAAGGTAGGGGGCCGTCGCCCAGACCCCATCAAGCGGTGGCGCAATGTATCCTGGTGCAGGAGCAATTTGCACGGAGTTGCCGTAGTAGGAGTTCTCAACCCATTGGTAAAAACGATCACGCCTGCCGTCAGTGGCGGCGAGCGCATATTCGTTGTCTGTTTCGATCTCGTTGAGTGGAACAACCAAATTTGGGTAGCTCCCATCCTCGCCATAGGTGCCGTGACACCGGCTGCAATTTTCCTCAAATACTGTGCGGCCTTCCTCGGCCAGATCGATATCGACGGGATAGGGATAGGGTGGCGGTCTGAGACTTTCCAAATAGGCGCGTATATCCGGGCCGTATGCATCCACAATTTCCACCTCTTCTAGCGAGTCTGCGCAAAGCAGCGAGGCCATGATCATGAAACGGGCATGGTCACCGCGCCCAATGGTCGTGTAGAACATCGCGTTCTTTTTCTGCATCCGCCACCAGGGCGGGACGCTGACCGGCAGCGGCGAAGTGGGCGGGGGCTCGATAAGCGGCTCCGCGGACCAATCCAGGGTCTTGTTGTCTCGATGTGCCATCAGAGCCCAGGTCAGATTGGTCGCCGGATTAACCCCGACTGTCTGCATCTGAATGTAAGGCGCAATCCCTTCAACCCGATCCGCCCAACGCTGCCAGGCAGCGGACTCCGCCTCACCCTGTACGTAACCGCCGACCTGATTCACTATCCTCCGAGGGTCTTGGGTGAAATCGAGAAACTCATTTCCGAGACCAACCACGAGTTCGCCATTGAAGCGCGACGCGTGGCACAACAGGCAGTTCGACGAGACGATTTCGACGCCGTCCGCGTTTACATGAGAAGTGAACGCATAGGGAAGTTCTGCGTTCCGGGCCTCTCGTTCCGGCAGAAGATCGACAGGATCGACCTCCGGGTTGAAACGGCGATATGCGCGATAAGGCATGCCACAATTGACATAAGGTTCATTAACCAGGGCGCGGTATCCCGCCTCCGCATCGCCCGGACGTTGCGGTGTTGCCGGAACCGGGCCGACCGCTGACCGGAAACGGTCGCTACCTTGGCTTAGAACCGCCACGATGTCGCCGGTTATCCAAATGTAAGCTGTCACCCCTGCGACGAGGCCCAATACGGCGACTAATACACCCCGGTGCTTCATTGTGCCTGGTATCCGGTCAACTGCATCATTCCGACGCCACCTATATGTCTGATCCCTGGCTCACCTTCGGCCCTGACCATGCCGTTCCAGACCGGCACTGCAAAATCATACTCCTGTTCGTCGATGAGTGAAGTCACCTGCAAATTCAAGTCATTCGCTTTGAGTTGCCAGTCAACTGGATAGGCACCGCGTGCGCCACGCCATATCCGGGCGATGACGAGCTCTGTCGAAGCTTCGTCCAGCGAACTGAATTGACCTTCGGAATCGACGACGTAGCCATCAGCTGTCGTAGCTCCGCCGCCATCTCGTCTTCTGGATCTGATAAGCGACAAGTCTCGTCCGTCATCAAGATGAAGTTGCAGGCGATCCCAGACAATCGGTGAGGCACCGGGTATCGGCAATTCTCCCCAAATATGATCGAACCAAGCAGTACCTGAAACAACGTCGCGGCCTTGCGAACCATTGAGATGACCATTGACGCTCAGGCGAGTGACTGAGTATCCGCGAAACGGGATTGCATCGTCATCCATGGTAATTGGCGCTTTGAGCGGGGTAAGGGATAGCTCGGCGCGAACCTTCCCTTCGGCAACGTCGAGCTCCATTTCGCCCCGTCCTGAACCCTGATTGAATTGCAGCGACCAGTTGTCGATCCTCAGTTCATGGATATCAGGGTCGAAGCCTGCAACCCCAGTCATTCCCCTAGAAATACGTTCGTCACCATCAACCCCGCCTTTCAGCATTCCATTGACAGTGATATTGCCAAGATAGATGTCGTGGACCTCCCAGATCGACGACGGCGGCGGTGCGCCAGGCGGCACGATACCGACGCGAAATACTGAAAATTGAAAGCCAATGTCCTCACCGCGTTCATTTCGTAGAAATGCCGTGAGTTGCCATGTTTCCATGCTACCCTCTGAATGAGCGCCGTGGTCCTTGGGCAAATCGAGAGACCATGAACCAGAAAGTTGTTCATGTCTTTCGTTCGACATATTGGCAACTGCTGCAATCCAATCAATTCTGTCAGGCGAGCGCAGCGGCGCAGGTTCGGGGGTTAGGAGCCCGACTGTAATGTAGAAACTCACAGCGCCGAATATCAGCAACGGTAGCCCCACGACAAAAAGGCTTCGGAGTCTTTGCATACTAGCCAATTCTATCGATCTGCGGAGTGTTTAAAGCCTCATCCCCAATAGACAGCGTGTCAAGCGTTCCCGCCGGTATTGCACTCACCTTAAAGGTCGCAACGACATCGAACCCGACACTGGAATGTTCTCTTATGGCAGCTTCACTGCGCATCTTGGAGAACTCCAAATCGGGCATTCAATGCTCGGTATGTGCTGGCAGCGGTCAATGGTCCCAGACAGGCAAAAGGGAGCTTCTCTAATCGGGCGTTTGGGTCAAGCTCATTCCATCGTTTCGTTTCCGTCTTATGGGAACAGGTCTCTCATCCGGGTCAAGCTTCTCTTCGCAGTCATTGGTGGCCCGGTTCGGTTGGGCCGCTGCATGCATGTGCCGGA
>NZ_JBHUPT010000101.1:0-19775 GCF_049056525.1 Leisingera coralii
GGCGGCGGCCCCGGCGCAGCCGCCGGGCCGGCCGGTCAGCGCGCTGGAGCAGGGCAGCTACGGCGCGCCCGCGCAAGCCGTGGCCAACCTCACCCGCGAGCTGCTGCGGATGTCGGACCAGGTTGGCGCCATGTTCCGCCCGGTGCTGGAGCTGTACCAGGCGGGCACCAAGGAGCAGATCCGCGCGGTGCAGCAGATGGACGAGGAGGTCAACGCCTGCCTGTCGGGCATCCGCCAGTATGTGGCGGCGATCCCGGCGGAGGCGTTCAGCAAGGAACAGCTGAAAACCGCCCGCAGCCTGATGGAATACGCCATCCGGCTGGAGACCGCGGGCGATGTGGTGGCCCGCCGCCTGACGGTGCTGGCCGGCGAGATGCGCAAGAAGGAGCTGCGGTTCTCCAAGGACGGCTGGCTGGAAATCACCCGCATGCATGAGGCGATCCTGGCCAACATGCAGCTGGCCTCCAACGTGCTGATCTCCGGCGACCTGGAGAGCGCGCGGCTCTTGAGCCTGGAGAAGACCGAGCTGAAACGGATGGAGCGCGACAGCCGCAAACGCCACCTGCGGCGGCTGCAGAACGGCGCCCGCGACAGCTTTGACACCTCCGACATCCACCTGGAGACGCTGCGCGCCCTGCGCGAATTCAACAGCCACATCGCCGCGGTGGCCTATCCGGTGCTCTACCGCAACGGTCAGCTGCTGGAGACCAGGCTGATCGAGGAGATGCGGCCGGAAGAAACCGAATAACGCAGTATCTGGCCTCTTTTCAGAAGACCTGTATTCAATATGACCCCCATAATCATTGCCATCATCCTGTCGGCGGCGCTGCTGCACGCGGTGTGGAACGCCATTGTGAAAACCGCGGCCGACCGCACCACCACGCTGGGGCTGGTCGCCTTTGGCCATGTCATTCCCGCGTCCGTGATGATCTCGGTGCTGCCGCTGCCTTCGGCGGAAAGCTTTGTCTATATCCTGCTCTCCACGGCCGTGCATTTCGGCTATTACTACATGCTGGGGCGGGCCTATCAGCATGGCGATCTCAGCGTCGTTTATCCGATTGCCCGCGGCATCGTGCCGGCGCTGGTGGGTATCTGGGCGATGATCTTTGCCGGAGAGATACTGCCGCTGCAGGCCTGGATCGGGATTGCGGTGATCGCGCTTGGCATCCAGCTCAGCAGCTGGAAGGCGCTGCGCTCCGGCGTCGGCGGAGCGGCGCTGGGGTTTGCTGCCGGCACCGGTTTTTGCATTTCGGTCTATTCGCTGGTTGATGGCATGGGGGTGCGCCTGTCCGGCAACACGCTCAGCTATTGGGCCTGGGGGGCGTTCCTGCACATCTTCATCGCGGTCTTCATTGCCGTGCGCAAGCGCAAGACCCTGGCGGCCTTGCCCAAACGGACCTGGGCCCTGGGCATCGCCGGCGGGCTGGTGTCGATGACGGCCTACGGCCTGGTGCTATACGCGAAGAACTTTGCGCCGCTCGGGGCGGTGTCCGCACTGCGGGAAACCTCGGTGATCTTTGCAGCGCTGATCGGCTTTGTTTTTCTCAAGGAAGGCTATTGGATGCGGCGCCTGGGCGCGGCGGTGCTGATGGCCGCCGGCGTGTCGCTGATTGGAACGGCTGTCTAGAGCTATCGCCCTTTGGGCGCCGATTTCCTGACAAGTCAGCGGGCTGCGGCATCAGGCGCTGGCGCGCGGCCGCTGCTGAGCGTCTGACGCTTCCGCCAGAACCGCAGCAAGAGTGTGCAGCAGCACCGCCTTTTTCACTGGCTTGGCCAGAAAATGATCCATGCCGGCGTCCAGGCAGGCCTGCCGGTCGCTGGAGAAGGCATTGGCGGTCAGGGCCACGATGATTGGCTGCGGAATGGGCAGGCTGCGGATTTCCCGCGTGGCGGAAATGCCATCCAATTCCGGCATCGACATATCCATCAGGATGACGTCCGGCTGCAGTTCCTTGCACATCTCCACCGCAGCGCGGCCGTTCCCGGCCTCGTCCAGCTCAACCGGCTGGCCGCGCAGGAATTTGCGGATCAGCAGCCTGTTGGTCTGATTGTCCTCGGCCAGCAGAACCCGGCAGGGGCCGAGCTGCGGAGCCGCATCCGGAAGCGCCGTTGCCGCCGCGCTCAGTGCCTGGCGGGCCGGTGCCATTTGCAGTTCCAGCCGGAAGCAGGAGCCTTTGCCCAGCTGCGACTGCACCGAAATGCCGCCCCCCATCCGCTTGGCCAGCATGCTGGAAATCGTCAGCCCCAGCCCGGTGCCGCCAAAGGCCTTGGTGGTTGCGGCGTCAGCTTGGGTGAAGCGGTCAAAGATGTGGCTGGCCTGGACTTCGGAGATTCCGATACCGCTGTCCTCAACCTCGACCACAAGGCGGCAAGGATCCGCACCGGCATGCGAGACCCGGATCGCGATCTCGCCTTCCCGCGTGAATTTCACTGCATTGCCAATCAGGTTGACCAGGATCTGGCGCAACCGGCCGTCATCCCCGTGCAGCACGTCGGGCAGGCCGTCCGCATAGCTGAGCTGCATCGGCAGGCCTTTTTCCAGAGCCTTCGGGCGGAAAAGGTCGGCAGCACCGCTGATGCAGTCGCGAAGGTTGAAATCCTCCATTGTGATGGCGAATTTCCCGGCCTCCAGCCGCGACAGGTCGAGGATGTCATTGATGATTTTCAGCAGCGCCTGAGCCGAGCTGCGGATTGTCTCCACGTTCTGCTGCTCGTCGGCAGGCAGATCTGCCTCCGCCAGCAGATCGGCCATGCCGATGATACCGTTCATCGGGGTGCGGATTTCGTGGCTCATATTGGCCAGGAATTCCGACTTGGCGCGGTCCGCGTGCTCGGCCGCCAGCTTGGCCTCGGCCAATTCCCGTTCGCGCTGCTTGCTGCGGGTGATGTCCCGCTCAATGCCGATGATCAGGTCAACTTCGCCATCGGCGCCGGTCACCGGCACGATGTTGGTGTCAAACCAGACTTCCGCGCCGTCCTTGGTGTAGTTGAGGATCTCGTTGTGGTACCGGACCCCGCGCTCCTTGTAACGGTTCATTTCCCGGATCACGCTGAGATCGGTGTCTGGCCCGTCGAGCAGGTCAGAGGGCGTGCGGCCAATCGCATCCTCAGCGGAGTAGCCGGTGGCCCGCGAAAACGCGTCGTTGACCCAGAGGATATTCCGGGCGGCATCCGTCAGGATGATGCTGTCGGAGGCGTGTTTGGCCACCAGCGACAGCCGGTGCAGTTCCGCCTGCTGTTTTTGCAGTTCGGCATGGGCCTCTTCCAGGGCCCGCTTGCCCTCCTTCAGCTCGGTATTGCGTTCTGACAAGGCCTGGTTGGCGTGGATCAGTTCCTCGCGCAGACGAACGTCTTCCGATACATTCCAGTTAACGCCGATCATCCAGTCGCGGCCTTGCGCGTCAGTAAAAGGGCTGGCCAGGGCCCGGATATGCTTGACCGTGCCGTCATCCAGCACAATCCGGAACTCCGAGGCAAAATTCGTCTTGGCGCGCTCAGCATCGTCCAGGGATTTGACGACCCGGTCCCGGTCCTGCGGGTGCAGCCTGGCGTTCCAGGCGCTGCCCGCCAGCGGCCCCTGCTCCCGGGGCACCCCGTACAGTTCATGCATCCGGCTGTCCCAGCTGACACGTTTGTTATCCGCATCGCATTCCCAGATGCCGACCCGGGAGGTCCTGACCGCAATCTCCAGCCGCCGCGAAACCGCTTCCAATTCTGCTTCCCGGCGGCGCAGCTGGCCGATCACCGTCTGCCGCGCGGCGGACAGCCTGCCGGCCAGGAAGGTCGGGAAGACAATCAAGGTTCCGGCCGCCAGCAGTGCCAGCCGCAACTGCCACAGATTGCCCGGCCGGCTTTGCCAGCCGCCGGCTGGCCGGGCCGCCAGCTGCCAGGAGCCGACCGGCAGATTGATGTCCATCAGCACCGGGTCCCCGGCGAGGATATCCGCTGACCCAAAAAACTGCGGGCCGGCCGCACCGGTGCCATCCTTGCCGGTTAGGGCAATTTCCAGCCCCCGGTTCTCGCCGGTCACGCTGGTTTCCGCATAAAGTGTCCCGGTCTCGACAACGGCGGACAGAATGCCCCAGAACTGCTGCTGCTCCTCCGGGCCTGTGAAGATGGGCAGCCGGTAGATAAATCCGGTTCCGCCCTGCACCAGGTTGACCGGCCCGGCCAGCACCATTTCGCCGCTGTCGCGCACTCTGTGCGCCGCTTCCCGCTGGGCTGCATTCTTGGTGTAATCCAGCCCGATCGCCGACTCGTTGCCCTCAAGCGGATGGATAAGGGAGACCACAAGTCCGGGGGCGCCGCCGATATGCCGGATCGCGGTCTGTCCTTTCAGAACCTGTTCTGCAATCTGGCTGAACCGCGCTTGCGGCATGTCCGGTTCGGTGGCCAGCATGGCGGCAAGCCCGCGCAACCGCTGGTAGTCGCCGTTCAGCTGGCCTTCGAGGCGGGACTTGATCAGCCCGGCCTGCTGCTGGATCCTGGCGCGTTCTGACTGGTGGTGGATCGTGTCGTTCTGTCTTTCGGCATAATACCCGGCAGCGCAAACAACCGCCAAGGCAAGCAGGGCGGGAAGGTAGGTCCGGTTGCTAAGCCTGCGAAGCCAGCCTGCGGAAATCTTTTTCAGGGCCATCTAGCCACCTTTTGCATTCGCGCGAATCTCCTCTGACAGCCGCCAGGGCTCTGCACGTCAGGGATCCGGTTCTGCTCCAACATCTCCTTAAAGTCTGAAAAACAGGTTTGCACAACAGCAGCTCGTTCACCGGCGGTGCTGCGCCGGCCGTGGCGGCGGCCGCAGACGGCTGGCTGAGGCGGGCAGGTCATGCCGTGACGCTGCAGGCGGCGGGGCCGTAACAGACTGGCCCCGCGCCATGAATTATGCCCGGACCAGCTGCCTGTAACCGGTGCCGCGGGCGCGCAGCCCGCGGGCTCAGAAATCCTGCCATTTTGCCAAGGCGGCAGAGCCATCCGCGGCCGGTGCTGCCGCCAGCCCCTCCGGCAGATCGTCCCAGCCGGAACCATGCGCCGAAGGCGGCGCCGGTTCGGCAGGCTGGCGCGGCGGCGGCATCTCCAGTCCGACATTGAACCGCGCCACCAGTCCGGCCAGCTTGGAGGCGTCGCCATTCAGCAGCTGGCCTGCGGCGGTCATCTGCTCCACCATGGCGGCATTCTGCTGGGTAACCTGATCCAGCTGCATCACACCGGTGTTGATCTCGCCAATGCCGGTCGACTGCTCGGCAGCGCCCTCGGCAATGCCCGACACCAGCCCCGAGATGTGGGTGACTTGCGAGACAATGCTGTTCAGCGCCTCGCCGGCCTTGCCAACCAGGTCCACACCCTTTGCCACCTGTTCTCCGGAGTTGGAAATCAGCGCCTTGATCTCCATCGCCGCATCCGAAGACCGTTGCGCCAGCGCCCGCACTTCCGAGGCGACAACCGCGAAACCGCGCCCGGCTTCGCCCGCGCGGGCGGCCTCAACCCCGGCATTCAGCGCCAGCAGGTTGGTCTGGAAGGCGATGTCGTCGATCACTGTGATGATCTGCGAGATGTGGGCAGAGGATTGCTCAATCTCGGTCATCGCGGCCACCGCATTTTGAACCACCTGGCCGCTGGTTTCGGCCTCGTCCCGGGCGTTGTTCATTGCGGTCTCCACTCCGCGGGCGCCATCGGCAGCCGCTTTGACGCTGGCGGTCATCTGATCCAGCGCCGCCGCGGTCTGCTCCAGCGTGGCTGCCTGGCTTTCGGTGCGTTGCGACAGGTCATCTGATGCCTGGCTGATCTCATGCGTCCCGCTGCGGATGCTGGTGGTGGCTTCGACCACTTCGCGCACGGTGGCGTTCAGCGTGTCGACCGTTTGGTTGAAGTCGAGGCGCAGGCCCTTGTAGGCCTCGGGGAAAGGCTCTGTGATCGGGCTTGAGAAGTCGCCGTTTGCCAGATTTTTCAGGCCGCTGCGCAGCTCGCTGACCACTTGGTCCTGCTGACGCTGCAACTCGGCCCGTTCCTCCTCAGCGGTCTGTGCATTTTGGAGTTCGGTTTTGAACCCTTCGAGAATGCCGGCGATGTTGCCGAATTCGTCCCCGGTTCCGTTGCCCGCAACCGGATGGTCGTAATCCTTGGCCGCGATATGCTCGACGCTGTCGGACAGGGCT
This sequence comes from Leisingera coralii, assembly GCF_049056525.1. Lineage (NCBI taxonomy): Bacteria > Pseudomonadati > Pseudomonadota > Alphaproteobacteria > Rhodobacterales > Roseobacteraceae > Leisingera > Leisingera coralii. The sequence continues at coordinate 6,153 of NZ_JBHUPT010000101.1, forward strand.
GACACCTTGCGGGCGATGCTGCGGGCTGCCACCCAGGACAGCAGCGCCACTGCAAGCGCAACACCAACAGCCTGCAGCATAGCGGCATTGACCAGGCTCTTTTGCGCGGCCAGTGCCTCGGCGCTGTCGACTTCCAGCACGATCCCCCAAGTCCGGTCGTCCAGTCCGACGCGCCCGGCCATCGCCTCAACCGGCTGGCCGGACAGGCCCGGCGTGCCGGAGAAGGTGCTTTCCTCGCCGCTGATTGCAGCGTCGATCTGCTGCAGTTGTGGCAATTGCGAGAGGATCTGGTGGCCGCCCTCGCGGCTGGAAGCGGTCAGGGCAACGCCGTCGCCGCGCACAAGATAGGCCTGGCCGGTTTCCCCAAGCAGCGCGGAGTGTGACAGAATCCCGGCGATTTCGCCTACTGGCACACGCAGGACCAGGGCCCCCATGATCGCGCCCTTTTTGAAGATCGGCGAGGAAATGAACATGGCCGCTGCACCGCCGCCCGCTTCATAGGCGGCCATCTGGGACAGGAACACTTCGCCCTGTTCCAGCTCCAGCGCGGTCCGGAAGGCCTGGCCCAGGCCGCTGTTCTTGTAAGGCCCTTCCAGGTAGTTCAGCGCAAAGTCGGCGTTCTTCTGGACCGAGTAGACCATGTTGCCCTGCACGTCCAAAAGGTATGCGTCGAGGAAACCCTGCTCCTCCAGAAAGGTGACAAAGCCGGTGTGGTTCATCTTGTGGCGGATGGACCAGGCAGATTTGTCCTTGGCGTCCAGCAATTTGTAACGCTCGCCGGCGGGGTTGGGGTTGCCGTCGGCGTAGGTGGCGCGCAGGTGTCCGGCGGGATCCTCGCCCAGCGAGTAGAAGCCGTTGGAGAAATCGCGCAGCGCTGTTTCGACAGCTTTGCTGGCAACCAGGGTCCGGGTTTGGGAGCGCAGGTCCGCCACCCAGGATTCGAGGGCTTCCTTCCGTTCCTCGAGCAGCGTTGCATAAGCGGCTTCGCGGTTGGCCTTCAGCGCTTGCCCGGCTTCCCAGGCAAAGAAGAAGCCCGAGGCAAGGGTCAGCAGGATTGTAGGAGCGGCGATGGACAGCGGCAGCTTGCGGCCTAGCCGCATATTGCCCCAGAATTTGGACAGTCGGGTCATTAGAGCGTGGTTCCCATCAACATTTCGGTCTTCCCGGCAGCCTGAGTGCGGCGGCGGGCGGTGCCAGCTGGGTGGCGCATGATGGAAAAACACTCAGGGGGATTCGTTTCCGCTGCGTTAATTTCAGCTTTGTGGCCCCTGATTTGCGGCGTCTGGCCTGCGAAAGGCCGCAAAAGTGCCGTTTCATTTTTATTTGCGGCCTTCGCGGGTGCGGCGAATCGCTGATGCTGAGCCAAATTCTGCCACCAGGCGTTCGGGTGGCTGCGAATCTATGATGCCGGTTGCAACTGCGCCGCCGCCAAGCCGGCCGGGGCCGGAAACAACCCGGCGGGCAGCCAATGCCGCAAACAGCGTAAAACCCTTTGAGTTCGGGAAAACTTGCCTGCCGACGACGGCAGCCCGCTATGCAAAGCTGCAGCAACGGCGCGCCGCATCTTGTCAAGCTTCTGAAAACACTGATGTTTTGGAAGATGGTGCTGCTGGAGAGAATTGAACTCTCGACCTCTCCCTTACCAAGGGAGTGCTCTACCTCTGAGCTACAGCAGCGCCGGTGAGGGGGCTTTTAGGCATAAACGCGGGGGGGCGCAAGAGCATTCTGGACGGTTTTTTCGCACTAAGTTACAGAAGTTCTATGGCAGAGAAGAAATCACCGAAAAACGACGGATCTGCGGCCTCCCGCGAAGACCGGCTGAAGGCCGCGCTCAAGGCTAACATGGCCCGGCGCAAGGCGCAGGCCAAGGCACGGGCGGAAAAGCAGGACCAGGATACGGGTAAGAGCGGAGAGTAAGAGCAGATGGATTCGATTCTGGTTACGGGCAACGGCCCGCTGCACGGGCAGATCCCGATCGCCGGCGCCAAGAACGCCTGCCTGACCCTGATGCCGGCGACGCTGCTCAGCGAAGAGCCGCTGACGCTCACCAATGCGCCGCGGCTCAGCGACATCAAGACGATGACGCTGCTGCTGCAGTCGCTGGGCGCGGAGGTTTCCAGCCTGCAGGACGGACAGGTTCTGGCAATGTCGAGCCATGACCTCACCAGCCACGTTGCGGACTATGACATCGTGCGCAAGATGCGCGCCTCCAACCTGGTGCTGGGCCCGATGCTGGCCCGCCTGGGCCAGGCGGTGGTGTCGCTGCCGGGCGGCTGCGCCATCGGCGCGCGGCCGATGGATCTGCACATTCACGGTCTTGAGGCGCTGGGCGCCGAGATCGAGCTGAAAGACGGCTATCTGCACGCCAAAGCTCCCAAGGGGCTCATAGGTGCCGTGGTGGAGCTGAGCTTTGCCTCGGTCGGCGCAACCGAAAACATCATGATGGCCGCCACGCTCGCCAAGGGCACCACCGTCATCAAGAACGCCGCGCGCGAGCCGGAGATCGTCGACCTGGCGGATTGCCTGCGCAAAATGGGCGCGCAGATCGAGGGTGACGGCAGCCCGGACATCACCATCCAGGGTGTCGACCGGCTGCATGGCGCGACCCATCAAGTGGTCACCGACCGGATCGAGCTTGGCACCTATATGCTTGCGCCGGCCATCTGCGGAGGCGAGGTCGAGCTGTTGGGCGGACGCCGCAGCCTGCTGGAAAGCTTCTGCGCCAAGCTGGAAGCGGCCGGCATCGAGATCACCGAGAACAAAGATCGAAAAAGCCTGACTGTCAGCCGCAAAAACGGCCGGGTCCGGGCGGTGGATGTGGTGACCGAACCCTTCCCGGGCTTCCCCACCGACCTGCAGGCGCAGATGATGGCGCTGATGTGCACCGCCGAAGGCACCTCGGTGCTGGAAGAGAAGATCTTCGAGAACCGCTTCATGCACGCGCCGGAACTGGTGCGCATGGGCGCCCAGATCGAGGTGCATGGCGGCCATGCCACGGTGACCGGCGTGGAAAAGCTGAAGGGTGCGCCCGTCATGGCGACAGACTTGCGTGCCTCGGTCTCGCTGATTCTCGCCGGCCTGGCGGCGGAAGGCGAAACCCGGGTGAGCCGTGTCTACCACCTGGACCGCGGCTACGAGCATGTGGTGCGCAAATTGTCCGGAGTCGGTGCCAAAATCGAGCGAATCAAGGAGCAGTGATGGCGGACGCAAGTTTCGAGGACGGCCGCGAGGTTCCGCTGAACCTGGGCGCATTGGAGGAGGAGGACCTCAAGGTGATCTCCTCGCTGGTCCAGGATGCTGTCTTCCCGGCAACCGAAATGAGCTGGCGCGCGTCCGAGCGCCGCTTTGCCCTGCTGCTGAACCGCTTCCGCTGGGAAGACCGCGAAGCTGCCGAGCGCCGCGGCCGTGATTACGAGCGGGTGCAGTCGCTTCTTGTGGTGGACAATGTGCTGCGGGTGGCCTCGCAAGGGGTGGACCGCAAGGACAAGGATCTGGTGCTGTCCCTGCTTGCCGTCGATTTTGAGCCCGGGGAGGACGGCACCGGCCATGTGCTGCTGACCCTGGCGGGCGATGGTGCCATCCGCCTCTCGGTCGAAGCGCTGGAGGTTTCCTTGCGGGATGTGACCCGCCCTTACCGGGCACCTTCCGGCAAAGCGCCGGACCACGGTGCCTGACCTTGCAGAACAAGCGCGGTATCTCTCAGGCCTTTGCCCGCTCATCCGGCCGCCTGGAGATCCGTCCCGCGTCTGTTTTTGACGTTTTTTCCATGAGCCAGGTCCTTACAGCTTCGATCCGCGATCTGTGCCTGGCTGACCATGGCGGCGACCCGCAGCGGATTGCCGCGTGGACCGCCGGCAAGTCACCCGGGCAAATCCGTGCCTGGTTTGGAGGGGCCGGGCAGTACTGGCTGGCCGAACGCAACGGCCAGGCCGAGGCCGTGGGCGGGCTGGATCCGGATGGCACGGTGACATTGCTCTATGCTGCCCCCAGCGCTGCAGGGCAGGGCACAGGCGCCGCAATGCTGGAGCATCTTGAGGCGGAACTGCTCGGCTCTGGCCACAGCGAAGGGCGTTTGAACGCAACCCGCACCGCGCTGGGCTTCTACCGGAAACATGGCTGGCGGCAGGAGGGTGCTCCGGCGGCCTGCTGCGGTTTGCCTTGCATCCCGATGCGCAAGCCGCTGGTCTGACGGGGGCACTGGCCAGCTGAAAACACGCCGCAGCTGTTGCGTCCAATTGCTCCGCTTGCCGCATAAATCTTGAGGCCGTCTCTCCATGCGGTTATGCGGAGGCCAAAGGAGATCCCGATGCCGCAGTTTCTGAACACCGCCGATGCAGGTTTTGAACAGTCCTTCACCGCACTGCTGGGTGCCAAGCGCGAGGACAGCCCGGATGTGGATTCCATCGTGGCCGGGATCATTGCTGATGTCCGCGCCCGCGGCGATGCGGCGCTGGTGGAACTGACGGCAAAGTTCGACCGGCTGGAACTGACGCCCGCGCAGCTGCGCATCACCGATGCGGAGGTGGACGCGGCCGTTGCCGAAGTCTCCGCCGAAGAACGCGCCGCGCTGGAGCTGGCAGCCGAACGGATCCGCGCCTACCACGCCCGCCAGATGCCGGAGGATGCGCAATGGACGGACGAAACCGGCGCAACGCTGGGCTGGCGCTGGTCGGCGGTCTCGGCTGCCGGCCTATATGTGCCGGGCGGCCTGGCCTCGTATCCGTCCTCGGTGCTGATGAACGCGATCCCGGCCAAGGTTGCAGGGGTCGGGCGGCTGGCGGTCACCGTGCCAACCCCGGACGGGCAGATCAACCCGCTGGTGCTGCTGGCGGCGCAGATCGCCGGGGTCGACGAAATCTACCGGGTCGGCGGCGCCCAGGCGGTGGCAGCGCTGGCCTATGGCACCGAAACCATCGCACCGGTGGACAAGATCACCGGCCCCGGCAACGCCTTTGTCGCAGCGGCCAAACGCCGGGTGTTCGGCAAGGTCGGCATCGACATGATTGCGGGCCCGTCGGAAATCCTGGTGATCGCCGACAAGGAAAACAACCCGGACTGGATTGCGCTGGACCTGATGAGCCAGGCCGAACATGACGAAAGCGCCCAGTCGATCCTGATCACCGATAACGAGGCATTTGGCCAAGCGGTGGCAGAGGCGGTGAACAAGCGGCTGGAAACGCTGGAGCGCCGCGCGATTGCCGGTTCCTCCTGGCGGGACTTCGGCGCTGTGATCACCGTGCGCAATCTGGACGAGGCCGCGGCACTGTCCAACCGCATTGCGCCTGAACACTTGGAATTGTGTGTCGCCGACCCGGTCGGCCTGAGTGCAAAGACTGTGCATGCCGGCGCCATCTTCCTGGGCCAGTACACGCCCGAAGCCATCGGCGACTATGTTGGCGGCCCGAACCACGTGCTGCCGACCGCGCGCTCGGCCCGGTTCTCCTCTGGCCTGTCGGTGATGGATTTCCTCAAACGCACGACGCTCAGCCAGATGACACCAGACGCGCTGCGGGCGATTGGCCCGGCGGCAGAGGTTCTGGCGAAAAGCGAAAGCCTTGAGGCGCACGGGCTGTCCGTCACGGCGCGGCTGGAGGCGCTGAACAAGTAAGCGGAGCAGGGGCGCTGCCCCTCTGCGCGTGCCGCGCATTCACCCCGGGATATTTTCAGCCAGATGAAAAAGGGATCCGCGCCCCGGGCCCGCCGGGGCGCTTCACCTGGCGCGGTCATCGGCGTCCCCGCCTGTACCGCGGGACGAGGGTTGCCAAGTTTGGTTAATGATCCGTTGCTTCATCTGGCCCCAAATATCCCCGCCGGAGGCATCAAGTCATTTTTCCCGGAAAAATGACGCAGAATTCAATAGTGCGCGGTATAGCCGCCATCCACCGCCAGAACCTGCCCGGTGATGTAGGACGCGGCTGGGGAGGCGAGGAACAGAATGGCCGGCGCCAGCTCCTCCGGCTCGCCCCAGCGGCCGAGAGAAGTGGCTGCATGGAGCTTTTCCGCAATCGCCGGATCTGCTGCCGCGGCCATGTTGGGGGCGGTCTTGAAAAAGCCAGGGGCGATCGCATTCACCGTGATGCCCTTGGGGCCAAGCTCTGCCGCAAGCGCCTTGGTCATGCCGTTGATGCCGGCCTTGGCCGTGGTATAGGCGGCGTCGCCCGCCTGCGCGATGAGGCCGGCGATCGAGGAGATATTGATGATGCGGCCATAGCCCTTGGGGGTCATTTGCGCTGCCGCCAGCTGGCACAGACGGAAGGGGGAGACCAGGTCGACCTCCCACAGCGCCTGCAGATCGGCGCGGGAGAATTCCGGCAGACTGCGGCGGTCGCGCTGGCCGACGTTGTTGACCAGGATATCCAGGCCGCCTGCCGCCGCAATGTCTTCCATTGCCGCAACGCAAGCCTCTTCCTCTGCCACATCCAGAACCAGCGGGCGGGCGGTGCCGGGCATCCGGGCCACGGCCGATGCCACGCGCTCCGCGCTGCGCCCGTTGACCCAGACCTCGGCCCCGGCCTCAGCCAGCAGCCGGGCGGCGGCGAACCCCAGCCCGTCGGTGGATCCGGTCACCAGCGCGCGCTGGCCTGCGAGGGAAAACTGTTCCAGCCCTGTCATCATCCTGTCTCCTGCCCTAAACAGGCTGGGCAGGGCGGCGCTGTCTGTCAAGCGCTGCCGCATACCGGCCGTGCGGTGACGCCTGCTGCTGCATTGCCCCAGCCGCGCCGGTGCGATACTCATGGCCGGACGCCTTAGCGCATATAGAGACAAAGACCCATGAGCCGCATCAGCCACATCGAACTTGACGACCGCAACCTGCCGCCTCCGACCCCTGAGATCGAGCAGGAGCGCAAGGTGGCGATTTACGACCTGATCGAAGAGAACAGCTTTACCCTGCCGTCCCGCGAGGACCGCGACCTGCCCGAAGGCCCGTACCACCTGGGGCTGGCGATCCGCGACAAGCGGCTGGTCTTCGACATCAACACCGAAGCGGGCGAGAAGGCCGCGGAGTTCCACCTGTCGCTGTCGCCGTTCCGGCAGGTGGTGAAAGACTACTACCAGATCTGCGAGAGCTACTTCACCGCCGTGAAGACCATGCCGCCGAGCCAGATCGAAACCATCGACATGGCCCGGCGCGGCATCCACAACGAAGGCAGCCGGGTGCTGCAGGAGCGGCTGGAAGGCAAGGCCGAGGTCGACACCGACACCGCCCGCCGCCTGTTCACCCTGATCTGTGTTCTGCATTTCGGAGGCTGACGGGTGGAGGAGCTGCCGCAGTCCGTTCTGTTCTGTTGCGACCACAATTCGGTCCGCTCTCCGATGGCGGAGGGCATCATGAAGAAATTCTATGGCACCGGCACCTATGTGCAGTCCGCCGGTGTCAAGAACGACATGGAAATCGACGGCTTCTCGATCGCGGTCTGCCAGGAAATCGATGTCGAGCTTTCCCGCCACCGCTCGCGCTCCTTTGACGAGATGGAGCGCTGGGGCGATGACCTCTCCTCCTTCGATCTGGTGGTGGCGCTGTCGCCCGCCAGCCAGCGCCGGGCGCTCGAACTCACCCGTTTTTTTCACCTCGATGTCGAATATTGGCCGATTATGGACCCAACCGGGCTCGGCGAGACGCGTGCCGCCAAGCTAGATATCTACCGTCAAACACGGGACCAAATCATCCAGCATCTGAAGAACCGCTGGGGCGAACCGACGGAGAGAACATGACCGACACCATCACGCGCTACTTTGCAGCCTTCAACGCAGGCGACACGGACACCATGCTGGACTGCCTGGACGACCAGATTGCCCACCACGTGAACGAGGGCAAAATCCGCACCGGCAAGGAGAAATTCGCCGAGTTCTGCGCCCACATGAGCCGCTGCTACAAGGAAGAGCTGACCGACATGGTAATCTTTTCCAGCGAGGACGGCAGCCGCGCGGCGGCGGAGTTCATCGTCAACGGCACTTACCTGGCCACCGATGAGGGCCTGCCCGAAGCCAAGGGTCAAACCTACCGTCTGCCGGGCGGCTCGTTCTTCGAGCTGAAGGACGGCAAGATTTCCCGCGTCACCACCTATTACAACCTGGCGGACTGGATCGCCCAGGTTTCCGCAGGATGACCATCCGGGTCGAAGCGATGACCGGCGCGGCGCTGGAGGCCGCGCTGGACGATGTGGCGCGTCTGCGGATCAAGGTGTTCCGCGCCTGGCCGTATCTCTATGACGGTGATCTGGCTTATGAGCGCGAGTACTTGCAAAGCTACCGCGACAGCGAACGGGCCGTGGTGGTCGGAGCCTTTGACGGCGATATCCTGGTGGGCGCCTCCACCGGCGCGCCGCTGGCCGATCACGCGGATGATTTCGCGGCGGCCTTCGAAGGCACCGGCATTGATCTGAACGACGTCTTCTACTGCGCCGAATCGGTGCTGTTGCCGGAGTACCGCGGGCATGGATTGGGCCACGGTTTCTTTGATGCGCGCGAGGCGCACGCCCGCAAGCACGGCTTCAGCAAATGCGCGTTCTGCGGCGTGCAGCGTCCGGCGGACCATCCGCTGCGGCCGGCCGATTACGCGCCGCTGGATCCGTTCTGGCGCAAGCGCGGCTACCAGCCGCTGCAGGGCGCCATCGCGCATTTCTCCTGGAAAGACGTGGATCAGGCGGAAGAGACCCGCAAACCGCTGCAGTTCTGGATCCGGGATTTGTAGCAACGCCGGAGCGGTTTGGCCGAAGAGCGTTCTGCCAAGCCGCTGCATGAGTGGTGCACAAGGGGTGTACAGGGGGTGCACGGATGTCACCCCTCCTTTGCGGAGGCCGCGGGAGGCCGCGGGAGGCAACCAGAGGCATCTGTAAGCCGAAATTGAACAAGGGGGAGACAGGATGAAAATCGCCACCGCTGCCTATCCGCTCGACTGGCTCAACAGTTGGGCACAGTACGAAGACAAGCTGGCCGCCTGGGTGGCGGAAGCTGCCGGCAACGGGGCGGAGCTGCTGGTGTTCCCGGAATACGGCGCGATGGAGCTGTCCACCCTGGACGGGGCGGCCGTTGCCGGTGATCTGGAGCAGTCGATCCATTCGGTTTCCGAAAAGATGGAGGATGCGGCGGCGCTGCACCTGAGGCTGGCCGCCGAATTCGGGGTGCATATCCTGGGGGCATCGGCCCCGGTGAACAGCGGGCTGGACCGGCCGGTGAACCGGGCGGAATTCTACACCCCCGGCGGCGGCCGCGATCACCAGGATAAGCAGATCATGACCCGCTTTGAGCGCGACTCCTGGGGTATCGCCGGGGGCGGGCCGCTCAAGATCTTCGAAACCTCCTTGGGCAGAATCGGTGTGCTGATCTGCTATGACAGCGAGTTCCCGCTGCTGGGCCGAGCCTTGGCTGAGACGGATGTGATTCTCGTTCCCTCCTGCACAGAGGCGCTGGCCGGCTACTGGCGGGTGCGTATCGGCGCGATGTCGCGGGCGCTGGAAAATCAGTGTGTCACGGCCATGGCGTCCATCGTAGGCGCCAACGCATGGTCCGAGGCAGTGGACATGAACACTGGCATGGGCGGCATTTTCGGCCCGCCGGACAAGGGCTTCCCTGGAACCGGCGTGCTGGCCGAAGGCGTGCTGAACCAGCCGGGCTGGACCTATGCGGAGGCAGATCTGGACACAATTGCCCATGTTCGGGCCGATGGCGGGGTGCTGAACCGGCTGCATTGGGAGGAGCAAATGCCGCGGGTGAAATCAGTCACAAAAGCCGTGATATCCTGATTGAGCCCTTGAAATATTGGGAAAATGACCCCATTTAAGCGCACGTCCCGCAGTTTGCGGATTAACCCAATGATGGAGACAACATGGCCAAGGAAGATACGCTCGAATTTCCCGGTGTCGTGAAGGAACTCCTGCCTAATGCGACGTTTCGGGTCGAGCTGGAAAACGGCCATGAAATCATCGCTCATACGGCAGGCAAGATGCGCAAGAACCGCATCCGTGTTCTGGCTGGCGACCGGGTCCAGGTGGAAATGACACCTTATGACCTCACCAAGGGCCGGATCAACTACCGCTTCAAGTAAGTTGTTGATCTGCCAAGACAAACAAAGCCCGGCATCGCGCCGGGCTTTTGTTTTTTCAGCGGCTTTGCAGCCGCTGCCTCCGGCGGGAGGATTTTCCCAAAGAAGAAGGGGCGGGCGGCGGCTTCCACAGGCTGGGAAAAGCCATTAAGACGGCTTGAGCGGAAAAAGAGGGCTTTGGCATGGCGTTCATTCTGGGATCGGGCAGTCCGCGGCGGCTGCAGCTATTGGCGCAGCTTGGGGTGCGTCCCGACGCGGTGCGGCCGCCTGAAACCGACGAGACGCCGCTGAAGGGCGAGCTGCCGCGGGATTATTGCGCCCGGGTGACGCGGGAAAAAACCCAGGCTGTCCCCGCGGGGACAGACGATATTGTTTTGTGTGCCGACACCACCGTTGCCCTCGGCCGCCGCATTCTCGGCAAGCCGCGCGACGCGGGTGAGGCGGCTGAGTTTCTGCTGGCCCTTTCCGGGCGCCGTCACCGGGTGATTACGGCCGTTGCCGTGCGCCGCGGCGATAGGATCTGGGAGAAGGATGTTGTGAGCCAGGTGAAGATGAAGAACCTGTCCGACGAGGAGCTGAACGCCTACCTCGCCACAGGCGATTGGGAGGGCAAGGCCGGTGCCTATGCCATCCAAGGGCCCGCCGGGGCTTTCATTCCATGGATCAGCGGCTCCTTTACGGGGATCGTCGGGCTGCCGTTGTCCGAAACTGCAAATCTTCTGCGCGCCGCCGGGCTGCCGCTGTATCAGGAGGCCGCCGCATGAAGGGCCGCACCATCATTCTCGACCACATCCAGGACCGTGAAGCCGCCGCGCTGATGGTGGACGGCAAACTGGAGGACTTCCTGATCGAAAGCGACGCGCCGGCGCCTGGCACCATCTACCGCGCCCGCGCAGACCGGCCAGTGAAGGGGCAGGGCGGCATGTTCCTGACCACGCCTGACGGCCCGGCCTTCCTGCGGCAGGTCAGGGGGCTCGCGCCGGGGCAGATGATCCTGGTCCAGGTCTCCGGCTATGCCGAGCCGGGCAAGGCCATCCCGGTCACCCAGAAGCTGCTGTTTAAGAGCCGCTATGCCATCGTGACACCTGAGGCGCCGGGTCTGAACATCTCCCGCAGCATCCGCGACGAGGAGGAGCGCGACCGGCTGCTGGAGATCGCCCATGAGGAAATGGGGGACTCTGGCTACGGGCTGATTCTGCGTTCCGCCTGTGCCGGTGCGGACCGCGAGGAGATCGCCGAAGATGTTGCGGCCATGGCGGCTTTGGCATCCCAGGTGATGCAGGACGAAGGCGGCGAAGCCGAGGTGCTGGCAGAAGGCGACGGGCCGCATCTGCTGGCCTGGCGCGACTGGGTGGAGCCTGCGGATGTGGAGCGCGATCCCGGCGGGTTCGAACGTTTGGGGGTGCTGGATGCGCTGGACAGTGCTCAAGGCATCCGCGAAGCACTGCCGGGCGGCGGTTTCCTGTTCATCGAACCGACCCGCGCCCTGGTGGCTGTGGATGTGAACACCGGTTCCGACACCTCGCTGGCCGCAGGCGTCAAAGCCAATATGGCCGCAGCCAAAGCCCTGCCGCGCGCCTTGCGCGTCAGGGGGCTGGGCGGGCAGATCGTGCTGGACCTGGCGCCGATGCCAAAGAAGGACCGCCGGGGCTTTGAGAGCGCGCTGCGGGCGGCTTTCCGGGCCGATTCCGAAGAGACGGTTTTGGCGGGTTGGACCAACCTCGGCCACTACGAATTGCAGCGCAAGCGCGGCCGTATTGCTTTGCAGGAGGTGTTGAAATGAGCTGTCCGATCTGCGGCGGAGAAACGCAAACAAGCTACAGGCCGTTCTGTTCCAAGCGCTGCGCGGATATCGATCTCGGAAAATGGCTGAACGGCTCCTATTCGGTGCCCAGTCAGGACCCGGAAGACATTGAAAACGCTTTGGAAGAAGCGGAGCGCGCGCTGCCGGCGGAAGAAAATCAGCCTCAGACCCGCCATTAGCGATTTTCTTGAAAAAACCCTCTGGACACCGCCGCGCCCAGAGCATAGAAGGCCCCCACCCAAGGCGAACAGCCTTCCCGTGCCCGGGTAGCTCAGGGGTAGAGCAGTGGATTGAAAATCCTCGTGTCGGTGGTTCGATTCCGCCCCCGGGCACCACTTCCCAAGCCTAAGCCATTGTGCCGCATCAGCTTTTGCATTGTGCAGAGCGAGGCGTAGTACATTTTGGAGTACAAATCTTCCCAGCATGTCTTCGTGAAAGAGGGCATCTTCTACTTCACCCGGCGTGTCCCGGCGGATCTTCGGAAGCACTATTCCTCCGCCAGGATCTCCTATTCCCTGAGAACCAGATCGCGTCCTGTAGCCTTGGCAAGAGCAGCCAGTGCCGCCTTCAAGCTGGACGAATACTGGTACCACCTGCGGACCCAGGACGCGGACCTTCCCGGCAAGCATCTTCTGCGCCATGGCCTCTCCCGTCCCGTGCCGACGCCGGGAGACGGGCAAGATGTCACCACTGATGCTCTGAAGTTATCTGAGGCTGTGTTGACATACCTGCGCCTGAAAGGACTTGGCAGGCCGGAGACCTTCCACCGGGCTGCACACCGCTCCTGCGGCTATGTAATCGACGTCTGCGGCGATAAACCTCTGCCGGACTACACTAAGGCAGACGCCAATGCCTTCCGGGATGCGCTGATCAAGAAGGGGCTTGCCGGGAGCAGCATTACCCGGATCTTTGGCACCGTCCGCGCCGTGTTCAACTTTGCCGTGGCGGAGGAAGGGCTTTCCATCTCCTCCCCCTTCGCCAATGTCTACTATGATCGGAATGCAGGCGTGGCCGTCCGCAGCCCCATTCCAGTAGATGTTGTCCGGGCCGTGCAACTACAGTGCTACCAGATGGACGATGAAATGCGCTGGCTGGTGGCGCTGGTTGCCGACACCGGCATGCGGCTGGCAGAGGCTGCAGGTCTGCTGCGTGAAGACATTTTCCAGCAGGAGGATGGCAGATGGGTGGCCAAGATTACCCCGCACCCGTGGAGAAGCCTGAAGACTGACAGCAGTAGCAGGATTGTGCCGCTGGTTGGCTCAGCGGAGTGGGCTGCCCGGCGCATCCACTCCCAGCAGGATGGAAGCAAGTTCGCCTTTCCCCGCTACAACACCTCAGACAAGACCAGCGCCAATTCGGCCAGCGCCGCCCTGAACAAGTGGCTAAAGGCCTATGTGCCGAAGGGGGCTACTATGCACGGGTTCCGCCACTCCATGCGAGACCGGCTCCGTGCAGTGGAATGCCCAGCGGATGTTGCTGACCAGATTGGCGGATGGCACACGGATGGGGTTGGTCAGGGATACGGTAAAGGATACCCGCTGGAGGTCCTCAGAAAGTGGCTGGATAGAATTGCACCTTAGACGGCTGGAGCAGCACGTCTCCGGCTGACGACTACGCCTCGCTCTGCACAATGCAAAAGCTGATGCGGCACAATGGCTTAGGCTTGGGAAGTGGTGCCCGGGGGCAGTCCTAAGGCCGGTGTTGACCGGGTTCTAGGCCCGTTACAGGCACCGCCGTGGCCATCTGCATCAGCAAAATAAGGACTATCAGTCCCGTG
>NZ_JBHUPT010000102.1:0-1432 GCF_049056525.1 Leisingera coralii
AGTCCTAAGGCCGGTGTTGACCGGGTTCTAGGCCCGTTACAGGCACCGCCGTGGCCATCTGCATCAGCAAAATAAGGACTATCAGTCCCGTGCGGTTGCGGTCAACAGGCACGATTTGGTCTACGGGATGTACTACGGTCCCGGGAAGCCTTCTACAGACCGGGCCGTAGTCCCCGTGCTGTAGCTGTCCTGCAAGGCCTTCAGGAGCTGCAGACTGTCCTAGGCCGCATGTAGGACTCACAGGGGGCCGTAAAGCTGGCAGAGGGTTCCCCCTACCTGGGAGCCGTTAGAGGCGCTGTATGACTCACCCCCCGTACGCTCTAGGGCATTCTGACTGCCGTAAGCGGCAAGGGGGCGAGTGCCACCCCACCCCCTACGGATAGCGTCTACAGCCCCGCCCCGAGATTGGGCTGTGGAGGTCGTCAACCTGCAGCAGGCACCGACAACCCGATAGGCCCGAATGAGGCCTCTGGCCAGCCTTGACGGTTTCCCGAGCTACGGCGGGTGGCGATTGCATGTTCCTGCAGCCCCTACTAGGCCGCAAAAGCCAATGCACAGGGTCGCCATGCCACGGGCTGGGAGAAGGCCAGATTGCCCGCTGGTTGGCTGGCCTGGATGTCCAGGAGGCAAGGCCACGGGAAAGGGCTGCACTCCTGCAGGGTCCCTCAGCATCGGATCAGACGGCAGGAGTTGATACCTCTAAGTCCTATTAGTATGGGGAAGGGCGGCCCCCAGGGCCGCACCTGACCCTCACATATGAAGTCAGTAACTGCTCCATCCGAGGTTACAGCCGTGGTCACAAACGCCCAGAACCAAGAGAATGCACGGGAACGCCGCTACCGACGCTTCTACCAGGTTGTTGATGACCTGGTTGAGGAGATCCAAGGCCACCAGTGGGATGCTACTGCCACCGGAAGGCGTCTGGTATGACTATGATCTGGCCAGCGCCTACCCATCGGCAATGGCGCTGATCGGTGCTCCGCACTGGGATACGATCCGAGCGATTGGCAGCACGGACGAACTCCTGACCCGCTTTGCGCCTGACGATCTGGCCTTTGCCAACGTAGACTTCGAGTTCCCTGATGACGTCCGGTATCCTGTGCTGCCAGTGCGGAAAGAAAACGGCCTGCTGTTTCCCCGCAAGGGCAACAGCACGACCCACATCAGCGAAATCCTGTTGGCCAAGCAGTCTGGCTGCAAGATCAGCCTGGTTGAGGGGCGGCAGATTGATTGCGACCGCATCATCAGCCGGACGGAGGAATACGCCCCTGAGGCAATCGCCGCTGTGTGGACCGATGCTGGCCCAGAACGCGGCAAACGCGACGCTCGGAAACCTTCATCTGGCTGCGCACATGAGCAATGCAGGCCCGGCGGCGGGAGGGGCTCAGGGGCTCCGCCCGTTCAGGCCTGAATTGATCCGCTGGATCAATTC
>NZ_JBHUPT010000103.1:0-5997 GCF_049056525.1 Leisingera coralii
CAGCCTGCTGCGCTGGCCCGTGCGCAGCGCGATGACCGGGCTGGGGCTGGCGCTGGCGGTGGCCTCGGTGGTGGCTTCGTCCTTTTTTGCGGATGCGCTGGACGAGATCATGCACACGGCGTTCTACCAGAGCAACCGGCAGGATGCGGTGGTGATGTTCACCGAGGACCAGCCGGAAAGCGTGCTGGAGGAAATCCGCGCCCTGCCCGGTGTCCTGCAGGCGGAAGGGCAGCAGTATGCAGCGGCCATTCTGCGGCACGGGCCGCGCTCGAAACGGGTGTCGATCGAGGCGCGGGTGCCAGACCCGGATCTGAGCCGGGTGGTGGCCAGCGACGGCAGCGTGGCCAATGCAGGCCCCGGCGGCATCCTGCTGAGCGAGCGGCTGGCGGAGCAGCTGGGCGCCGCGCCGGGGACGCTGGTGGAGGTGCAGTTCACCAGCGGACGGCGCGAGATCCGGCAGCTGCCGGTGACGGGCACGGTAAAGCAGTATTTCGGGCTGGGTGCCTATATGGATCACGCCAGCCTGAATGCGCTGTTCCGGCAGGCGCCGCAGTATTCCGCCGCCAGCATTGCCATCGACGCCATCCAGCAAGACGCGCTTTTCACCCGCCTCAAGGCGCTGCCGGCGGTGGCAGGGGTGCCGGTGATGACGGATATGCGCCGGTCGTTCCGGGAGGTCATCGCGCAGCAGGTGATCGTGATGAACACGGTCTACATCACCATTGCGGTGCTGATCACCATCGGCGTCGCCTACAACGGCGCCCGCATCCAGCTGTCGGAGCGCGCCCGCGAGCTGGCCAGCCTGCGCATCCTGGGGTTTTCGCGCCGCGAGGTCTCCTTCATCCTGGCGGGGGAGATGATGCTGCTGGCGCTGCTGGCGCAGCCGCCGGGCTGGCTGATCGGCGCCGCGATCGCGCGGCTGGCGGTGGAGAATTTCTCCAGCGACATCTACACCATCCCGCTGGTGCTGGAGCCCGCCGCCTTTGCCTCCGCCAGCCTGATCGTGCTGGCGGCGGCGCTATGCTCGGTGCTGATCGTGCGGCGGCGGCTGGACCGGATGGATCTTGTGGCAGTGATGAAAACCAGGGAGTAACAGATGTTTCCGAACCTGCGCAGCCTGCTCCTGTACCTGACCGGCGGCGGTGTGCTGGCGGCGCTGCTTTATGTGGCGTTCCGGGAGGAGCCTGCGGCGGTGGACCTGCATGAGGTCACGCGCGGCAGGATGGAGATTACCATCGATGCCGATGGCGAGACGCGGGTCCGCGACCTGTTTGAGGTGGCAGCGCCGATCGCGGGTACCGCGCGGCGGTCGCCGGTGCGGGCGGGGGACCGGGTGGCGGCGGGCGAAACCGTGGTCGCGATTGTCGAGCCCGCCCGGCCGCGGCTGCTGGATGCGCGCACCCGGGCGCAGGCGCAGGCAACCCTGCAGGAGGCGCAGGCGGCGCTGCATGTGGCGCGCGCCGACCTGCAGAAGGCCATCGAAGACCGCATCCTGGCGCAGAGCCAGTATGACCGGGTGAAGGCGCTGGCGGAGCGCAATGTCGCCTCGCTGACGCGGCTGGAGGATGCGACCCAGCGGCTGGCGGTGGCCATCGCCGGGGAGGAGGCGGCCGGTGCGCGGGTGGACATGTCGCAAAGCACCCTGGCGCGGGCCGAAGCGGCGCTGATCCTGCCGGAAGCTGGGGTGGAGGTGCCGGACAGCTGCTGCATCCGCATCAGGGCGCCGGCTGACGGGGTGGTGCTGTCGGTGGTCACCATCAGTGAGCGCCCGGTGCTGCCGGGGGATTTGCTGGTGACTATCGGCGATCCGCAGGATCTGGAGCTGGTGGCGGATCTGCTGTCCTCGGACGCGGTGCGGCTGGCGCCGGGCGCCCGCGCCAGCATCGAGCGCTGGGGCGGCCCCAAGCCGCTGGAGGCGGTGCTGGACCGGATCGAGCCGGTGGCGCGCACCAAGGTCTCGGCGCTGGGGATCGAGGAACAGAGGGTCGATGTGTTCTTTGCCCTGACCACGCCGCAGGCAGAGCGCACCAGCCTGGGCGAGGGGTTCTCGGTCTTTGCCCGCATCGTTGAGTGGGAGGCGGAGGACGTGCTGCGGATCCCGGTTAGCGCGCTGTTCCGGGAGGGCGGCGGCTGGGCGGCCTTTGTCGCGGCGGACGGGCGGGCCTCTGTCCGCCCGCTGCAGCTGGGGCGGCGCAACGGCCAGGTGGCGCAGGTTCTGTCCGGGCTTGAGCCGGGTGAACGGGTGATCCTGCACCCCGGCGAGGCGGTGGCGGACGGGGTGCTGATCACCGAGCGCTGAGGGCGGCGGCGGCTTGACCTCGCTCAAGGCAGCGCGCGCCCGCTTAGCGGATCATGGGGCCATGAAAGCGGAGCATGGGCACAGCAGGGAAGAGATCGCCCGCCGCCTGCAGGACAGCAGGAAGGAGGGGCGGCTGCGGGATGCGGTTTATGGCGGCATCGACGGTGCGGTGACGACCTTTGCCATTGCGGCAGGGGTCGAGGGGGCGGGGTTTTCCTCGTCGGTGATCATCGTGCTGGGGATCGCAAATGTGCTGGCGGACGGGTTCTCCATGGCCGCTGCCAATTACCTGGGAACCAAGGCGGATCTGGACGACCGGCGGCGGCTGTACCAGGTGGAGCAGCGCCATATCCGCGACCACCCGGAGGGCGAGCGCGAGGAGCTGCGCCAGATCCTTGAGCAGCTGGGCCTCAGCGGCGAGGTGCTGGAGGGCGCGGTGAAGGCAGTGGCGGCCAGGCCCGAGAAGTGGATTTCGCTGATGCTGGCCAGCGAATACGGGCTGGGGCCCGCGGAACCCAATCCGGTGGCAGCGGCGCTGACCACCTTCTTTGCCTTCATGCTGGCCGGGATCGTGCCGCTGCTGCCCTTTATCCTGGGGCTGCCGGATCCGTTCCTGATGGCCTCGGTTGCGACCGGGCTGGTGTTCTTTGTCATCGGCGCCAGCAAGAGCATCTGGTCGCTGTCGCCCTGGTGGGTATCGGGGCTGGAAACGCTGCTGATCGGCTCCTGCGCGGCGGCGCTGGCCTATGGAGCGGGCAGCCTGTTCCGGGTTTGAGCCGGATCAAAGGGGCATCGGCGCGGCGGCGCTATATATTGCGGCAGGAGGGGAGTTCCATGTTTCAAAACGCAGTCAGGATCGCGCGGCTGCAGGGCTTTGACATCAAGGTCGATCCCAGCTGGCTGCTGATCGCGGCACTGATCACCTGGAGCCTGGCCACCCAATTCTTTCCGATGTCTTATCCCGGGGCAGGGCAGGCGGTTTACCTGACGCTCGCCATTCTGGCGATGCTGGGGTTCTTTGCCTCGCTGATCCTGCATGAGATGTCGCATTCCGTGGTGGCGCGGCGCTTTGGGGTGGAGATCAAGGGCATCACCCTGTTCATCTTTGGCGGCGTGGCGGAGCTCGGCTCGGAGCCGAAGACCGCCGTCAGTGAGTTCTGGATTGCCATTGCCGGGCCGCTGATGAGCTTTGCGCTAGCCTTTGGTTTCTGGCTGCTGGCGCAGATCGGCTGGGCGCTGGCGCCGGGCGGAGCGCTGAACCCGGTGCTGGGTTACCTGGCGCTGATCAACCTGGTGCTGGCGGTGTTCAACCTCGTGCCGGCCTTTCCGCTGGACGGCGGCCGCATCCTGCGGGCCTGGCTGTGGAGCCGCAGCCGCGACCTGCTGGCGGCGACCCGGACCGCCACCCGGATCAGCAGCTATTTCGCCTACGCGCTGATCTTTTACGGGCTGATCGGGCTGTTCTCCGGCAATCCGGTGGCAGCAATGTGGCAGGTGCTGATCGGGGTGTTCGTGCTGTCGGCGGCCAAGGGAACCTATGCCCATCAGCTGCAGAACGCCGCTTTCAAGGGCAAGACGGTGGCCGACCTGATGACCCGTGACCCGGTGACCGTGGGCCCGGAGCTGAGCCTGGAGGCGCTGGCGCATCAGGTGCTGCTGCCTGAGCGCAAAAGCTTTGTTCCGGTGATGCAAGAGGGGGTGCTGCTGGGCTGCACCGACACGCAGGACCTGGCGCGGGTGCCGCAGGACCGGTGGGCACTGACCCCGGTGGATGAAGTCTACCAGCCGCCCGATAGCGGCAACTCGGTGGGTCCGGGGATGCAGGCCGACGCGCTGATGCGGAAGATTTCGGAAACCGGGCGGCGCAAGTTCCTGGTCACGGATCAGGGCCGGCTGCTGGGGGTGATCACCCTGACGGACCTGACCGGATACATGGCTCTGCTGCAGGAGATGCGGCGGCTGGACGGCAAGGGGGAGAGCATATGACGCAAATACTGATCATCCAGGGCCACCCGGACAGCAGCCAGGAGCATTTCTGCCACGCGCTGGCGCAGAGCTATGCCAAGGGGGCCGCGGATGCGGGCCATCAGGTGCAGATCATCGGCGTGGCCGATAGCGGCGTCACCTGCCTGCGCAGCCGCGCGGAATGGGAAGCGGAAGAGCTTCCGGACTATGTTGCCCGCGGCCAGCAGGCGGTCGCGGCCGCGGATCACCTGGTTTTTGTCTACCCGCTGTGGCTGGGCACCATGCCGGCGCTGCTGAAGGCCTGGCTGGAACAGGTGTTCCGCGAGCATTTCGCCTTTACCGTCGGCGAGAAAGGCTGGCATCCCGAGTTGCAGGGGAAGAGCGCGCGGATCATCGTGACCATGGGGATGCCTGCATTCTTCTACCGCTGGTTCTACTTTGCCCATTCGCTGCGCAGTTTCGAACGCAACATCCTGAAGTTCTGCGGCATCAGGCCGGTGCGCTGGACGGTCTGCGGCATGGTCGAGGACAAGCGGTCGGAGCGGCGGCTGGCCTATCTGGCGGAGGCCGCAAGCGACGGGGCTGCGGCCCGCTGAGTGTGTGTGTCACGGCTTGCGCTGCGGTTTTCCGGCGGCGGGGGCGGTGCGGCCCTGGTAGGCGAACCAATAGGCAAAGGCGACCCCGCCGGCACCGCCAAGGATATTGCCCAGGGTGACCCAGAACAGATTGGCCGCGGCCGCGTGCAGGGAAACTGCAGCGCCGGCGGCCCAGCCCTGCGGGAAGAAGAACATGTTGGCCACCGAATGCTCCAGCCCCAGGAGCACAAAGGCGGTGATCGGCCAGAGCACCGCGAGGATCTTGCCCGCGGCGGTGCGGGCGGCGAAGGAGAGCCAGACCGCCAGGCAAACCAGCCCGTTGCACAGGGCGCCGCGCATGAACGCCTCCATCGGGGAGAGGGTGGACTTGGCCTCGGCGATGCGGGCGGCGGTGGCGCCCACTGGACCTTCAAGCAGTCCGGTGAAGGCAAAGGCGGCGGCCAGGCCGGCGGCGCCTGCGAGGTTGCCGGCATAGACGATGGCCCAGCTGCGCCACAGCCGTCTCAGCCGTATCTTGCGGTCCACCGCGGCGATCACCATCAGCACGTTGCCAGTGAACAGCTCGGCCCCGCCAACGACAACCAGAATGAGACCCATCGAGAACACCGCGCCGCCCAGCACCCGCACCGGGCCTGACGCGGTGTCCGCTCCGGTCATCGCGGTGGTATAGGCAGCGGCGCCGAAGCCGATGAAGGCGCCCGCCAGCATTGCCAGCACAAACATCTGGGGCAGCGGCAGCCGGGCCTTGGCCACCCCTGCGGTCTCCACCAGAGCGGCGATCTCGGCGGGTTTATGGGCGTCGAACGGGGATTGGTCAGTCATCGGCTGTTCCCTTGCGGCAAGGCTGCGGGCGCGGACGGGTCAATGGGCAAAGAGGACTGGAAGGGCGGTCTGCTCCAGCATGCTGCGGGTGGTGCCGCCAAACACTGCCTCGCGCAGGCGGGAATGGCCATAGGCGCCCATCACCACCAGATCCGCCCCGGCCTCGCGGGCGCGGTCCTGGATGGCGCTGCCGGTGTCATGGCCGCCTGTGGGGAACTGCGACAAGGTGACGGTGCAGCCGTGATGGCTGAGCCAGGCGGCGGCATCTGCGCCGGGGTCCTCGCCGTCGCGCGCGTCGCTCATGTCCGGGTCGAA